>DASZUI010000166.1:0-15171 GCA_035547675.1 Devosia sp. | reverse complement strand
GCTCTGGGCCAGGATTTCCTTGCCCTCCTTGACCTTGGTGCCCTCGAGCCGCACCACCAGCGGCACCGCGAGGCCGACTTCCTTCACCGCGGCGATGACGCCCTCGGCGATGATGTCGCAGCGCATGATGCCGCCGAAGATGTTGACCAGGATGCCCTTCACGTTCGGGTCGGCGGTGATGATCTTGAAGGCCGCCGTGACCTTCTCCTTGGACGCGCCGCCGCCGACATCGAGGAAGTTCGCCGGCTGCTCGCCATAGAGCTTGATGATGTCCATGGTGGCCATGGCGAGGCCCGCGCCATTCACCATGCAGCCGATATTGCCGTCGAGCGCCACATAGGCGAGGTCGTATTTGTGCGCCTCGATCTCCTTGGGATCTTCCTCGCTCTCGTCGCGCAGCGCGACGATGTCGGGATGACGGAACAGCGCATTGTTGTCGAAGCTGACCTTGGCGTCGAGCACCCGCAAATGCCCGTCGGTCATGACGATCAGCGGATTGACCTCGAGCAGGCTCATGTCCTTGTCGAGGAAGGCCGTATAGAGCGTCGGGAACAGCTTCTGCGCATCGGCGCGCGCCGGCCCCTCGAGCGCGAGCGCGTCGGCCAGCGCCGCCACGTCGTCGGCCGTCACCCCCGCCTCGGGGTCGATCGGCACCGACTTGATCTTTTCCGGCGTGTCGTGGGCCACCGTCTCGATGTCCATGCCGCCTTCGGTGGAAACCACGAAGGCCACCTCGCCCACGCCGCGATCGACCAGCAGCGACAGATAGAGCTCGCGCGCGATGTCGGCGCCGTCCTCGATATAGAGCCGGTTGACCTGCTTGCCGGCCGGGCCGGTCTGCTTGGTGACCAGCGTGTTGCCGAGCATTTCGCGGGCGTTCTGCTGCACTTCCTCGATGCTGCGCGCCAGCCGCACGCCGCCCTTGGCCTCGGGCGACAGCTCCTTGAACTTGCCCGTGCCGCGGCCGCCGGCATGAATCTGCGACTTGACCACATCAAGCGGCCCCGGCAGCTGCCGCGCCGCCTCGGCCGCCTCGTCGGGCGAAAAGATCGCCACGCCCTTGGCGACCGGCACGCCATAGGTCGACAGCAGCGCCTTGGCCTGGTGTTCGTGGATGTTCATCTAGCTACCGCCTCGTAGACCCGAGCTATTGTGTCGCCGTGTCCCGACCCGAAGGCCGGCGAACACGTCATGGAAATCCATCCACCATGTCATTCCCGCGAAAGCGGGAATCTCTGTTTCGTCAGCGGCGGCCGGGTAACGGAGATTCCCGCTTTCGCGGGAATGACCCGGTGGCAGGTCGGCCGCCGCCAAATTCCTTACGCCAGTTTCGGCGCGATCTTCTTGCAGGCCTCGATCAGGCCCTCCACCGCCGCGACCGACTTGTCGAAGGCCTTCTGCTCGGCGCTGTTGAGCGCGATCTCGACGACCCGCTCCGCGCCGCCCGCGCCGATCACCACCGGCACGCCGACATAGCTGCCCTTGACGCCATATTCGCCCTTGAGGAAGGCGGCGGCGGGCATGATGCGCTTCTTGTCCTTGAGGTAGCTCTCGGCCATCGCGATCGCCGAGGCGGCCGGGGCGTAGAAGGCCGAGCCGGTCTTCAGGAGCCCGACGATCTCGGCGCCGCCGTCGCGGGTGCGCTGGATGATCTGGTCGAGCTTGTCCTTACTGAGCCAGCCCATCTTGACGATGTCCGGCAGCGGAATGCCGCCCACGGTGGAATAGCGGGCGAGCGGCACCATGGTGTCGCCATGGCCGCCCAGCACGAAGCAGCTCACATCCTCGACCGAAACCTTGAGCTCGTCGGCGATGAAATGCTCGAAGCGCGAGGAATCGAGCACGCCCGCCATGCCGATCACCCGGTTGGCCGGCAGGCCGGAGAATTTCTGCAGCGCCCAGACCATGGCGTCGAGCGGATTGGTGATGCAGATGACGAAGGCGTCCTTGGCATATTTGGCGATGCCGGCGCCCACCTGCTCCATCACCTTGAGATTGATCTCGAGCAGGTCGTCCCGGCTCATGCCGGGCTTGCGCGGCACGCCGGCGGTGACGATCACCACATCGGCGCCGGCGATGTCCTCATATTTGGAGGTGCCGGACAGCGTCGAGGAAAAGCCTTCCACCGCCCCGGACTGGCTGAGATCGAGCGCCTTGCCCTGTGGCACGCCGTCCGCGATGTCGAACAGGACGACATCCCCCAGATCCTTGAGCGCCGCCAGATGCGCCAGGGTGCCACCGATCTGCCCCGCCCCGACGAGGGCGATCTTCTTGCGCGCCATGCCTTCCAGTCCCGTTTCTGTTGTTCGGTCGGTCGATTTGGCCCTGCCTATTAGCCCTGTCCGCCGGTGAGGGCAAGTGAACCCTTTATTGCATTTTCCGAAACGAAATCTTGGCCGAAGTAAAGACCGCCAGCGCAGCGCAAACTAGACAGTATTGTCCATTTTTGCCCGGCCATGAGGGTGCGGCCAAACTGGATTCCCGCCTTCGCGGGAATGACGTGGGTGAGGTCGCGGGAATGACGGGGTGAGTTCGCGGGAATGAGGTGGTGGTGGAGCAGGGTGGCGCCTCGCTCACTCGCTCACGCCGTCATTCTCGCGAAGGCGGGAATCCAGTTTCCGCGCACCGGCCCCCGGGCAACGCCGCGCCGATGTTCAGGGCACCCTGCCTTCTCCCCTCGCGGGAGAAGGTGGATCGGCCGCAGGCCGAGACGGATGAGGGGGTGCTTTCCGCTTGCGCGGCGCCGCGAGATAGTCCGCCGATTGCATCTCGGCCAGCCGCGAGGCGGCCCGCTCGAACTCCGCCGCCGTCTTGTCGTCGGCGCCCAATTGCCCGATCGGCACGTCGAAGCTCGCCCCCAGCTTCACCCCGCTGTCGTAGAGGGCATCGAGCAGCAGGATGAAGCGCTTGGCGGCGCTCGATTTCGTCCGGTCGAACTGCGGCACGCCATCGAGGATCAGCGCGTCATAGGCATCGGCGAGCCTGAGATAGTCGCGCGCGCCGAGCGGCCGCTCCACCAGCTCGCGCGCCGGAAACCGCGCCACCCCCATCGCCGCCTCCGGCACCTCTATGCGCCGGCCGAGCGAGGCGACGGCCTCGCGCCGTCCCGCCATGCCGCCGGTCAGCCGCGCCCAGAGCGCATCCATGGCCGCCCGGGCCGCCGGCCCGGTGCCGATATGGAACACCTGCTGCCCCTCGAATTTGAGCTGCCGGTAATCGGTCGGCCCGTCCAGCGGGAATACCGTGACATGCCGCTTCAGCAGGTCGAGGAAGGGCAGGAAAAGCTGGCGGTTGAGCCCGTTTTCGTAGAGATCGTCGGGCGCCACATTGCTGGTGGCGACCAGTACCACGCCCTGCGCGAACAGCCGCTCGAACAGCCGGCCGAGCAACATGGCATTGGTGATGTCGTCCACCCGGAACTCGTCGAGGCAGATGAGCCGCGTTCCGCCCAGCACCGGCCGGATCGCCGCGACCACCGCGTCGACCCGCTCCCTGCCGCCCGCCGACGCCGCGCGGATGGCGGTGATGGCCGAGTGCATCTCGTCCATGAACTCGTGAAAATGCAGCCGCCGCTTCGCCCGGATGTCCACCGCCGAGAAGAACAGATCCATCAGCAGCGTCTTGCCGCGGCCCACCCGGCCATGCAGGTAAACGCCCTTGACCGAAGCCGGGGCCCCGCGCCCGAACCAGCGCGACAGCCCCTGCCGCCGCTGTGCGGCGAGCGCCGCGGCGACGCCGTCGAGCAGCGCCGCAGCCTCGGCCTGACGCGCGTCGATTTCGAGCGCGCCGCCCTCGACCAGCCGCCCGAGCGCGGCGGTCACCGGCCCGTCGGCCTCTGTCGCCAAGGCGCCCCCCGGGCTCGTTCAGCCGGCCATGGTGATGGCCTGGCCGCCGGTCAGCGTGCCGATGAAGCGGTCGCCCGACAGCAACAGCGCCCCCACCAGCCGGTCGCTGCCGTCGAACAGCTGCACCTGCGTGCCCGAAAGCCGCCAGGAGGCCACCTGCGCCAGCGTCGCTATGACGCAGCCTGGTGAGGAAGCGCGGTAATGGTCGTTATTGCCCACCGCCGTATAGGTGAAATTGAGCCGGCACTGGCTGTCGCCCGAGGTCACCGTCCAGCCGCCCAGCAGCTTTTCCACCGTCAGCCCGCCCGACAGGTCGCGCGCCCCCGCGGCCGGCGGCTGGTTGACGTCGTGCAGCGACACGAAGCCCTGCCCGCCCGCGGCACCGCCCGGCGCCGTCCCCTGCACCCCGGGCGCGCCCGGTGCACCGGCCGAAGCGATCTGCGGCGCCGCCCCTGCACCCGGCTGGGCCGGCGGCTGGTTCATCTGGTCGTCATAGCCCGGCCCCGCCGCGCCGGCGGCCGGCGGCAGCCCGGTGCTCGCCACATTGCCGGCATCGGCACCCGGCGCGCCGCCGATCGGCGGCAGGGGATCGCTGGAAACGGTCGAATCGGTAACCGGCGGCAATTGCCCGGGTTGGTCATTGGCGGCGATGCCGGGGTCGTCCCCGAACGTGCTGCAGCCCGAAACCAGCGCCGCCGTCAGCAGCAACGTCGCGGCAAGCCTGGCGCCGCGCTTAACTTCCTTCATGCCCAGCTCCCGCCAGAGCATGATCCGTCGCGGGTGCCCGGGACGGATCGCTCGAATTCCTGAATTGCGCCAGATCGAATAGACCGGATGGGCCGCTTGGACGGCGTCCGCCTTCATCGATGCCGGCGCTTTCGCGCGCTTCCCGCCGGTCCGGCCGGAAAGTGCGGGCATTTAGCCTCAATGCCGGGAGCCGTTCAACAGGAAGCGCCGTTCAACCCGAACGACCCTTCGATCCGAACCTGACCGGCCCCGAAGGCATGTCGCCGCATCCGGAGCCCAATTGCCCTGCCTATGTGGCCGATTTGCGACCCGACATGTCGGCGATCAGCGCCTGCGCCAAGGCGCGGGCATCCGCCGCCTCGGCCTGGGGCACCTCGACCGGAAAGCCGGCATTGGTGGTGAAGCTCGGCAGCCCGAACGGCCCCTCGTCGTCCCGCGCCAGCGGATGGAAGCCGTAGCCCCGGAGCGCCGCCGTCAGCACCCGCGCCACCGATCCGTCGGCTACCTCGGCAATCGTCTCGTAGATGATCTCGTTCACATTCATCTCCGACGGCGTGCGGTTATGGCACGGGTCACGCCCCGCTCACCTCGTCACTCCGGCGAAGGCCGGAGTCCAGCAGCGCGCACCCTACCCCGCCACCCCGAAAGTCAGGTCCAGCCGAATGGCTGGGGTCAGGCCACGCGGCGCTCGGCTTCGAGCTTGCGGATCGCGGCGATGGCCTTGGCCGGGTTCAGGCCCTTGGGGCACACATTGGCACAATTCATGATCGTATGGCAGCGGTAGAGCTTGAAGGGGTCCTCGAGATTGTCGAGCCGCTCCCCCTGGGCCTGGTCGCGGGAATCGATGAGCCAGCGATAGGCCTGCAGCAGCGCCGCCGGCCCCAGATATTTCTCGCCGTTCCACCAATAGGAGGGGCAGGAGGTCGAGCAGCAGGCGCAGAGAATGCACTCATAGAGCCCGTCGAGCTTTTCCCGGTCCTCGCGCGACTGCAGCCATTCGGTCTCGGGCGCCGGCGTCGTGGTCTTGAGCCAGGGCTCGATCGCCCGGTGCTGGGCGTAGAAGGTGGTGAGGTCCGGCACCAGATCCTTGACCACCGGCATGTGCGGCAGCGGATAGATGGCGATGGGCCCGGTAAACTCGTCCATGCCCTTGGTGCAGGCGAGCGTATTCGCGCCCCCTATATTCATGGCGCAGGAGCCGCAAATGCCCTCGCGGCAGGAGCGGCGCAGGGTCAGGGTGGGGTCGACCTTGTTCTTGATCCACAAGAGTGCGTCGAGGATCATCGGCCCGCAATCGGCGGTATCGACGAAATAGGTGTCGATGCGCGGGTTTTCGCCGGTATCCGGGTCGTAGCGATAGACGCGGAACTCGCGCAATGTCGTCGCGGCGGGTTTCGGCCAGGTCTTGCCCGGCACGGGCCGCGATTTTCTGGGCAATCTGAACTCAGCCATGTCAATCTCCGGCTATCGCCTCGGTGATCGGGCCTGCGAACCGCAAAAGTGGAAGGCCACTTCTGCTGCTCACCCTCCCATCATCTCAGCCTGCTTTCGCGCTGCTCGAGGGCGTAAATCCTGTCGTTGATTTCGTCCAGCGATTTGGCGAACACGGCCTGCGCGTCAGCGAGGCCCTGATTATAGAAATAGCCGCCGATCGTCTCGCTGAAAAAGCCGAGCAGCAGCTCGGCCGGCATGTTGCCGATCTCCTGGTCGAGCTCGTCCCGGAAATAGCGCTGGATGCGCCCCACGATCTCGGCGCGGTCTTCCTTGCTGAAGGTGATGGGTTTCATGGTCCCTCACGCCCGCTGCTGGAATCCAGCCTAGTACGCGACCCTTCAATTATCGATATGGCACACCCGGGCGCTGTCGGCGGAAAACTGTTCCCACTGGTGGATGATATTGGCCGACACCTTGCCCGAGCGCGCCTTGGCGGCATAGGCGCCCGGATTGGCCATGGACAGAATGATGTCCTCGCGCAGTTCCGGGCTGACCTTCATGGCCGCATCCGCCCGGCAGGCGCAGGCCGTCTTGAGCCCCGGCGAAACCTTGACGCAGGCATTGTAATAGGCCGCGTGCTCGTCTGCCGCCACCGCCGCCGTCGATGGCACGGCGCCGAACCCGCCCAACAGCAGCAACAGGCCTGCCGCCACCCCGATCGTCTGCCGCATGTCCCTACCTCAGCTCCCTGCGAATCATCAGCTTCAGGCCCGACCATACCGCATCCAGCGCGGCGACCTTCACATCCACGAGGCCGGTGGGCAGCAGCACCTCGCGGATCACGTTGTCGGTGAGGTCGGTCGGCACCTTGCTCGCCTGCTTCGGCCAGGAAATCCAGACCATTCCGGCCGGCGCGACACGCCGCCGCAGCGCCATCGCCCCGCCCTCGAGTTCGGCGCGCCGCGTGGCGAAGCCATGGACGACGTCGAAGCCCGGCCCCTCCGGCAGGAGCCCCGCCCAGTCGCTCTCCTCGATCGCGGCGAAAGCGCGCACCCCGCGCAACGCGGCAAGCTCCGCCGGCAGCGCCAGGAAAAGCACCCGGTCGCCGTCACGATAGCCGAGCTTCTTCGGCAGCGGCGTGCCGGAAGAACCGGCCGGATCGGGCGAAAGGCTCACGCCGCCTTCTCCCCGCCCCTGACCGCCGCCGGCAGCCGGTTGCCGCGCGGCGCCAGCGGGCAGACCCAGCGCGGCGAATAATAGCAGGAGGGATTGTAGGCGAAGTTGAAATCGAGGATCACCCGCCCGTCCGGCAGGCTGCCATGGTCGGCGCTCTTGATGGTGTCGAGCAGATAGCGCCCGCCGCCGTAGCTCTCCTGCCCCGAGGTCGCGTCGAGAAACGGCAGGAACACCCCGCCCCCATAGCCCGAAACCCAGTACAAAATCAGCTCGCCGCCCAGCGCTGGCCTGAGCCCCACAGTCTCGGCAAAGGGCGCCAGCGCCACGTCACCGTCCCCGCCCGCCGGCAGGTAGAGCGGCGTCCGGGTTGAAGCCGGGCCCAGCGCGACGGCAAACCGCAGCGCCGGGTCGTAATCGAAATAGTCCGGCAGGGCCCCGCCCGGCTCGAGCGGCGTCTGCGGGTGATGGGCGAACAGCTCCGCCCGCGCCGCTTTCCATAGCCGCCAGCCCGCTTCCGGCGTCTCGGCGGCGCGAATGTCATGCCAGAGATCGGCGACGCGCCGGCGCCAGTCCCAGAGAGAGGTGTCGAGGACATCAGCCATGGTCATGCCCTTTGCCAAACTGGATTCCCGCCTTCGCGGGAATGACGTGGGTGGGGAGGCACGGCCCGGCCCACTCCCGGCGTCCATCCTGAGCGCCGTCAGCGCGCGCTGCCCATCCTTCGACAGGCTCAGGATGAGGTCGAGTTTGCTTTCGCGACCTCATGGTGAGGTGGGAGCGCAGCGACCCTCGAACCATGGGCCACGCGCACCCTACCTGCCCGCCACGAAAAACCAGTCGAGGCGAATGCCTCGTTATTTCGCGCCTTGGCAGGCCCGCGGCTCGTCGCGCATGAAGCGGTCGATCTTGGCCATTTCGGCGCCCGACATGGATTTGGCCAGCCGGGTCGAATTGTTCACGTCGAGCGCCGGCAGGCTGAGATAGGCGATGGCCTCGGGGTCGAGCTCCTTGCCCGCCTTGGCGGCAAGGCAGGCGCAGGCGGCGCCCGACATATACATCTGCGTCTGGCAGGACTTTATGAAGCCGGCCATCGGGTCGGCCGCCCGGGGCGCCGCGAGGGCCGTCCCGACCGGCAGCGACAGCAGGCAGGCAAGCGCAAGCGCCTTCCTCATGAGAACCTCCTCAATAGACTCGCGCCTTGGGGGCGATCTTCTTGAGCGAAATGCCCCCCTCCGATTCCGGCGTCAGCGGATCGACATGCACCGGCCGGTAGTCGAGCCGCACCGTGCCCTGCCGGGTGTCGATCCAGCTCAGCGTGTGCTTGCGCCAGTTCTGGTCGTCGCGGTTCGGATAATCCTCATGCGCATGGGCGCCGCGGCTCTCGTGCCGCGCCTCGGCCGAAACCACCGTGCAGAGCGCGTTCGCCATCAGGTTTTCGAGCTCGAGGGTTTCCACCAGGTCCGAATTCCAGATCATCGAGCGGTCGGAAACCGAAAGGTCGCCCAGCGCGCCCCAGAGCTCGCTCATCCGCGTCACGCCATTGGCGAGCGATTCCGAGGTGCGGAACACCGCCGCGTCCTCCTGCATGATGCGCTGCATCCGGTCGCGCACGCCCGCCGTCGGTGAGCCGCCCTTGGCGTGGCGCAGCCGGTCGAAACGCTCGAGGATTTTCTCGTCCTGGGCCGCATTGACGGGCGGCACCGCCGCGCTGCGGTCGAGCGTCTTGCCCGCCCGGAGCGCCGCCGCGCGCCCGAACACCACAAGGTCGGTAAGCGAGTTGGAGCCCAGCCGGTTGGCGCCATGCACCGACGCACAGGCCGCCTCGCCCACCGCCATCAGGCCCGGCACGATGCGGTTGGGATCGTCCGCCGACGGGTTCAGCGCCTCGCCGTGATAATTGGTCGGGATGCCCCCCATATTGTAGTGGACCGTCGGCAGCACCGGAATCGGCTCGCGCGTCAGGTCGACGCCGGCGAAGATGCGCGCGCTCTCGGTGATGCCCGGCAAGCGCTCATGCAGCACCTTGGGGTCGAGATGGTCGAGATGGAGGAAGATGTGGTCCTTCTTCGGCCCGACGCCCCGCCCCTCGCGAATCTCCAGCGTCATGCAGCGGCTGACCACGTCGCGGCTCGCGAGGTCCTTGGCGTTGGGGGCATAGCGCTCCATGAAGCGCTCGCCCTCCGAATTGGTCAGGTAGCCGCCCTCGCCGCGCGCCCCTTCGGTGATCAGCACGCCCGCGCCATAAACGCCGGTGGGGTGGAACTGCACGAATTCCATGTCCTGCAGCGGCAGCCCGGCCCGCGCCACCATGCCGTTGCCGTCGCCCGTGCAGGTATGGGCCGAGGTCGCCGAGAAATAGGTGCGGCCATAGCCGCCCGTCGCCAATACCGTGGTCTTGGCGCGGAAGCGGTGCAGCGTGCCGTCATTGAGGCACCAGGCAATGACCCCCTGGCAGCTCCCGTCCTCGCCCATGATCAAATCGAGCGCGAAATACTCGATGAAGAACTCGGCATTGTGCCGGATCGACTGCCCGTACAGCGTATGGAGGATGGCGTGGCCCGTCCGGTCCGCCGCCGCGCAAGTGCGCTGCACCGGCGGGCCCTCGCCGAATTCGGTCATGTGGCCGCCGAAGGGCCGCTGGTAGATCTTGCCCTCCTCGGTGCGCGAGAAGGGCACGCCGTAATGCTCGAGCTCATAGACCGCGGCCGGCGCCTCGCGGGCCAGGTATTCCATGGCGTCGTTGTCGCCCAGCCAGTCCGACCCCTTGACGGTGTCGTACATGTGCCACTGCCAATTGTCCGGCCCCATATTCTTGAGGCTGGCGGCGATGCCGCCCTGCGCCGCAACGGTATGCGAGCGCGTCGGGAATACCTTGGTGATGCAGGCGGTCCTGAGCCCCTGCTCGGCCATGCCGAGCGTCGCGCGCAGCCCCGCGCCGCCCGCCCCGACCACCACCACGTCATAGGCATGGTCGACAAGTTCATATGCCGGCATCGGCCCTATCCCCAGAACACGATCTTGACGAGCGCCGCCAGGGTGGCGACGGCGATGACGATGGCGACGATCCAGTTGGCGGCGACCGCCGCCTTGTTCGCCCCGCCATGCACATAGTCCTCGATCACCTCGTTCATGCCGATCCGCATGTGGAGCGCCGTCGAGATGATCATCAGCGCCGTCACGATCGCCACGATCGGGTTGGCGAGCAGATCGCCCATCTGCTCCGCACTCGCCCCGGCGAGCCGCACGAACAGCCAGATGAAGAAGATGGTGAAGACGATGTTGAGCGCGCCGGTGACGCGCTGCACGATGAAATCCCAGCTCGACGCGCGGCCGCTGCCGTAATGCGTCGCAGGGTTGGCGATGGTCTTTTCCTGAACCGTCATGAAGCGCCCCGGCCTAGAACCACACGAAGACGGCCCAGGCGATCAGCGTCAGCACGACCGAGCCGATGATGTTGGCCCACGCCAGGCCGAACCGCGCCTCATGCGAAAAGCCGTTGCCGCTGTCCCAGATGAAATGGCGGATGCCGCCCAGCAGGTGGAAGAACAGCGCCCAGGCGGCGAGGAACAGGATCACCTGCCCGATCCAGCTGGCAAAGACGATGTGCACCACCCCGAGCGGCTCGTTGCCGAAGGCGGCGGCGACGAACCATAGGGCGAGCAGGATCACCCCCCCGTAAAGCGCGATGCCCGTCGCCCGGTGCAGGATCGACGTGGCCATGGTGGCGGTGAATCGGTAGATCGAAAGATGTGGCGAGAGGGGCCGGGCGTTGGACGGCAATTCAGCCTCGCTGGCGGGGCGCCGGAGAGAGAACCGGCGCGACTGCTTCGAATAGGGGCTCTTCTAGCCTCCCCGCCCCCCCGCGTCCAGCCAGCCATTCGCTCGACCCGATTTCGCTGGGTAGGGCGCGCGTGGCTCATCCTGAGCAACCCCACCTCATCCTGAGGTGGGAGCGCAGCGACCCTCGAAGGATGGACCACGCGCACCGCCGCACGCCCGAATCCATCTTGTTTCCTCACCCCGCCAGTCCCTATTGATCGCCTCGCATCAGCAAGGAGACGACCGATGCGCGACCGGGTGAGGCTCGTCGGCGACGAGCTGCTGGCGAAGAACTGGGGATCGCTTAGGCGGGTGACCTTCGATTTCCGGCGCCGCGACGGCAATTGGCAGCGCCAGGACCGCGAGGTCTATGACCACGGCTCGGCTGCCGCCATCCTGCTCCACTGCCCGGAAAAGCACACCGTCATCCTGGTGCGCCAGTTCCGCCTGCCGATCTATCTCGACGGCCGCGACGGCGATCTGCTGGAAGTCTGCGCCGGCCTGCTGGACGGCGATGCGCCCGAAGCCTGCGCCCGCCGGGAGGCCGAGGAGGAAGCGGGCATCCGCGTCGGCGCGCTGCGCCACGCTTTCGATACCTTCGTCAGCCCCGGTTCAGTGACCGAAATGATTTCCTGCTTCGTCGGCAGCTATGACGCCGGCGCGCGCATCTCCGCCGGCGGCGGGCTGGAACACGAGGGCGAGGACATCGAAGTGGTCGAACTCCCCTTCGACGACGCGCTGGCCATGACGCGCGACGGGCGCATCATCGACGCCAAGACCATATTGCTGCTGCAATTCCTGGCGCTCAATCCCTGAGCGCCGGCGGGGCGCGCCTCAGCCCTTGAAGTGCTGCAGCGTGCCGGCATCGACCGAAACGGCCGAAAAGCGGGTCGGCAGCTCGATCGACAGCGCCGGCGCGGCATGCGGATCGTCGAACAGCCCCGCCGTGCCGAGCGGCGAGGCGATCGCCTGCTGGCTGGTGAACTGGCTGGCCGTACCCGGGATCGCGAGCATGGCGACGAGCGCCAGCGCGAGCGCATATTTGATCTTCATTTCATCCACCCCGTCGATGGCGGCGCTCTCCACGGCCCCGCTCTGGGCAGTAAAGGTAGGAGATTCGATCGGAACCCCGACTGAACCCGTCATTCATCAACGGTTCACCCCCTGCCCAGTTCCAGCCAGCCATTCGGCTGGACTTCGAGCCGGCCGCGCAGCGGCAAAATCCCTCCGGTGGAGGGATTTTAGGGGAGAAGGCCATGAGGGCTACGCCCGAATGGCGTCGGCCTTGCGATGTGGGCAGGTAGGGAGCGCGCTGCCCATCCTTCGAGGCTCCCTGCGGTCGCACCTCAGGATGAGGTCGTGGAAGTTCGACCAACCCCATGGTGAGGTGGGAGCGCAGCGACCCTCGAACCATGGGCCACGCGCGCTCTACCTGCCCACATCGAAGGCCGGTCCAGCCGAATGGCTGGTGGCTGGTTAGGGAGGAGTTAACCACGGGCCCATAGCATGCGCCCAAGGGCGATTCCGTGCCCGCTCCAGTAAAACCTCCCGAGTACCGCATGCCGACACGCTCCACGCCTCTCCTCGAAGATGCAGCCCGTGCGCCGGCCCCGGCCCTCTCCATAAGGATTCCGCTGCGTCTCGTCGGCCTGGTGCTGGCGGTGTTCGTCATGGCCATGCTGCTGGCGCTTTCCTCCTGGTCGGTGGACGATCCGAGCCTCTCCTATGCGACGGCGAAGCACCCCTCGAACTGGCTGGGCTTCCCCGGCGCGGTGATCGCCGATCTCGGCTTCCAGATCTTCGGCCTCGCCATTTTCGTGGTGCTCGGCCCGCTCGCCGCCTGGGCCTGGGCGCTGCTGCGCCGGCGCACGCCGCCGAAGATGCCGCTGCGCCTCCTGGCCTGGCTCGCGGGCTCGATCGTCAGCGCCGGCATGCTCGCCTTCGTTGCGGTCCCTGAAAGCTGGCCGCTGCCCACCGGGCTCGGCGGCCTGGTCGGACAGGGCTTCGAGGCGCTGGCGACCAGGGTCGCCGGCGCGCCGCCGGTCGGCATCACCTCGGCGCTCTTTGCCATCGTGCTGCTCACCCCGGCGCTGGTCCTGCTCTGGATCGCCTTCGGCTTCGGCGCCGGCCGGCTGGCCCGCGCCGCCGGCGAATCGGCCGTCAATGCGCGCGGCCGCCACCAGCCGCTGCGCGAGGAAGCGCCGGAGCCGCCCGGCAATGCCGTCATGGACATCGCCATCGGCGGGCTGGTGCATATGGGCTATTCGGCCCGCACCGCCTTCCGCCGCGCCCGCCAGCGCGCGGCCGAACGCGCCGCCGAGGAGGAGGAATGGCGCGAGGGCGCCGTCGAGCCCACGCTCGAGCGCCGCGGCCCCGGCATACCCGAAGTGCGGCCGGAACCGCGCCTGGTGGAGCGCCGCCCCATCAACATCCAGACCGGGCGGCAGCCCGACGACGAGGACGATCCGCCCTTCGACCTCGACGACGCGGAGAGTGGCTTCGACGACGATTTCGAAGACGACGCGCCGCCGCTCCAGCATCGGCCCGCCATGGCGTCCCGCCCAGACCCGCGGCAAGACTCCCGACAAGAGCCCCGCCTCTCCGCGGCGGCCCCGCGGGTCAGCGCGCCCGCGCCACGCGTCGTGCCGGGGGCCCGCGAAACCCGCGAGGCCCAGCCCAGCTTCTTCGCCGAGATCGGCGGCTTCGAACTGCCCGCCCTGTCGCTGCTCGCCGAGCCGCGCGCCAAGGGCCTTGCCGACGAGCACCGGCCGGAGCGGCTCGAGGCCATGGCCCGCCGCCTCGAGGGCGTGCTCGAGGATTTCGGCGTCAAGGGCGACATCATCAATGTCCGCCCCGGCCCCGTCGTCACCCTCTACGAGCTCGAACCCGCCCCCGGCATCAAGTCGAGCCGCGTCATTTCGCTCGCCGACGACATCGCCCGCTCGATGAGCGCCATTTCCGCCCGCGTCGCCGTCGTGCCGGGCCGCAACGCCATCGGCATCGAGCTGCCGAACGAAACCCGCGAGACGGTCTATCTGCGCGAGATGCTGGCGAGCCAGGATTTCGAGAAGATGAAGGGCAAGCTCCCCATCTGCCTCGGCAAGACCATCGGCGGCGAGCCGGTGATCGCCGACCTGGCGCGCATGCCGCATCTGCTCATCGCCGGCACCACCGGCTCGGGCAAGTCGGTGGGGATCAACACCATGATCCTCTCCATCCTTTACCGCATGACGCCGACCGATTGCCGCCTCATCATGATCGACCCCAAAATGCTGGAACTGTCGATCTATGACGGCATCCCGCACCTTTTGACCCCGGTCGTCACCGACCCGCAAAAGGCGGTCGTCGCGCTCAAATGGGCGGTGCGCGAGATGGAAGACCGCTATCGCAAGATGTCGAAAATCGGCGTCCGCAATATCGACGGCTTCAACCAGCGCGTCAGCGAAGCCAACAAGAAGGGCGAGGTCATCACCCGCACCGTGCAGACCGGCTTCGACCGCGAGACGGGCGAGGCGATCTTCGAGAGCGAGGAATTCAACCTCGAGCCGCTGCCCTATATCGTCATCATCGTCGACGAAATGGCCGACCTGATGATGGTCGCCGGCAAGGATATCGAAGGCGCCATCCAGCGCCTCGCCCAGATGGCCCGCGCCGCCGGCATCCACCTCATCATGGCCACGCAGCGCCCCTCCGTCGACGTCATCACCGGCACCATCAAGGCGAACTTCCCCACCCGCATCTCCTTCCAGGTGACGAGCAAGATCGACTCGCGCACCATCCTGGGCGAGCAGGGCGCCGAACAGCTCCTCGGCAATGGCGACATGCTCTACATGGCCGGCGGCGGCCGCATCCGGCGCCTGCACGGCCCGTTCGTTTCGGATGGCGAGGTCGAATCGATCGTCTCCCACCTCAAGACACAGGGCGCCCCCGACTATCTCGACTCGATCACCGCCGACGAGGAAGAGGCGGAAGCCGAAATGGCCGGCGGCGACGATTTCGGCGGCTCCTCGGGCGACGAGCTCTACGACAAGGCCGTCAACATCGTGCTCTCCGACAAGAAGGCCTCGACCTCCTACGTCCAGCGCCGCCTCGCCATCGGCTACAACAAAGCCGCCTCGCTCATCGAACGCATGGAAAAGGAAGGCGTGAT
>DASZUI010000165.1:0-1648 GCA_035547675.1 Devosia sp. | reverse complement strand
CATCCGCAAGAACATCCTCAAGTTCGACGACGTGATGAACGATCAGCGCAAGGTGATCTTCGAGCAGCGTCTCGAGCTGATGGACGACGAGAACGTCTCCGACACCATCGAGGGCATGCGCCACGATGTCGTGGAATCGCTTGTCGCCGCGGCCATCCCCGAGCGTTCCTATCCCGAACAGTGGAACACCGATCTCCTGGAGGAACAGCTCAGGACGGTGCTGAACGTCGATGCGCCGGTGCATGAATGGGCGCATGAGGAGGGCATCGACGTCGAGCAGGTGCGCGAGCGCCTGATCGAGGCGGCCGACGCCGCCGCGGCGGCGCACGAAGCCGACATTCTCCGCCGCTTCGAGGAGGCCGGCCAGCCCAATCCCACCGTCATGCGCAATATCGAGAAATCGATCCTGCTGCAGTCGATCGACCAGCTCTGGCGCGAACACCTCGTCACCCTCGACCACCTCTCCAAGGTGGTGGGCTGGCGCGGCATGGCGCAGCGCGACCCGCTCAACGAATACAAGCAGGAAGCCTATGAGCTCTTCCAGAAGCTGCTCGCCGACCTGCGGCTGACCGTGACCCAGCAGCTCAGCCATGTGGACGTGCAGTTCCGCCGGCCCGAACCGCCGCCGGAGCTTGCGCTCTCGGAAATCCACCTCGATCCGACCAGCGGCCTCAACGAAATCCCGGATTCGCTGCGCGGCATCCTCGGCGCGGGTCCGGCCGGCTCCGGCTTCGCCGAAGCAAGCGGCGCGGCCCTGGGCGCGGCCGCCGGCGGCGCCTCCGCCGCCTTCGCCGGCCAGGGCGCCGCCGCCGAACCGGAACTCGCCCCGATCGACCCCAAACTGCTCGTCGGCGTCTCCCGCAACGCCCCCTGCCCCTGCGGCTCCGGCAAGAAATTCAAGCACTGCCACGGCGCCTTCTGAGGCGCCGGCTCGCTGAATGAATAAAGGCCGCCCGGTGGGCGGCCTTTTTGTTGGCGAGTGGCGAAGGCCCCCACACCCGGATTGCTGGCGCAATCCGACCTCTCCCCCAAGGGAGAGGTGACGCTGCGGCTAGAGCGTTTTCAGGAAAAGTGGTTCCACTTTTCCGGTTCGAAAATGCGACAACTCAAGAACTTAGAGCTCACGTTCTGATTCAATCAGAACGTGAAATGCTCTAGCGAGCCATTCGGCTCGACCGGCTTTTCGCGGTGGGTGGGTAGGGAGCGCGTGGCCCATGGTTCGACAGGCTCACCATGAGGTGGGAGTGAGGTGAACATGACGTGGGGACGGCCATGGGGTGGGGATGACCGGGCGTCATCTTACCCTGCGACTTAACCGCACAACCTCATCCTGAGCCTGTCGAAGCATGGGCAGCAGGCACCCTACCCCGCCCCCGCAAAAATCCGGTCCAGGCGAATGCCTGGCTAGAGCCCGAGGGCGGCTTTGATTTCGTCGTCGCCGTCGGTTTTCTGCACGATGACGCCCCACCACCCGAGGCCGTCATATTCCTGATAGCCGAGGGTCCGGGCGAAGGCGACGATGTTGCCTTCGCGATCGTAGTAGGACCCGCGGGCCTGTCCGCCCTCCTGCAGATCGAACCGGCTGAATTGACGCACCGGATCGGTACTGGCGATGATCCGCCGATCGCCGTCGAGCAGCATGACGGTG
>DASZUI010000164.1:0-6484 GCA_035547675.1 Devosia sp. | reverse complement strand
GAACTTTTCGCCGGCGAGCTCATGCGCCTCGGCTTCGAGGGCGGCGGCGCGCTGGGCGAAATCGCCGGAGAGGCGGGAGAGAATCTGCCGGTCGATGGAAATGCCGCGGCCTTCCATGCGGGCGAGCACGGGGGCGAGCGGGCGTTCCAGCGTTTCGTAGAGCGTGGTGGCGTTTTCCGCCGGTAGGCGCGGCTTCAGCACCTGCCAGAGGCGGAGGGTCAGGTCGGCGTCCTCGGCGGCATAGCGGGCGGCGGCGGGAATATCGACCTGGGAGAAATTCTTCTGGTTGCGGCCGGTGCCGATGAGGTCGGTGATGGAAATGCCGGCATGACCGAGCCAGTGCTCGGAGAGCTCGCCCAGCGAATTGAAGCGGGCGCCGTCGAGCGCATAGCTCAGGAGGATGGTGTCGTCGAAGGGCGCCACCTCGATGCCGTAGCGGGCGAAGAGGCCGAGATCGTATTTGAAATGGTGGCCGATCTTGAGGATGGAGGGGTCCTCGAGCGCGGGCTTCAGCGCCTCCAGCGTCTCGCGCAGCGGCAATTGGCCTTCGGCGAGGCCGCCGCCGAGCAGATCGCCATGGCCATCCATGTGGCCGAGGGGAATATAGGCGCCCTTGCCGGGCTCCGTCGCGAGCGAAATGCCAACGAGGTCGGCGGTCTGGTTGTCGACGCCGGTGGTTTCGGTATCGATGGCGACATGGCCGGCGGCATAGATGCGCGCCATCCAGTCGTCGAGCGCGGCACGGTCGCGGACGGTTTCATAGGCTTCGGCGTTGATCGGGATGGCGCGGATTTTGGCATGCAGGGCGGCGGCGTGGGCGATGACGGCGGCCTCGGCGCGGCCGTCGGCGGCGATGCGCTGGGCGCGCGCCTCGGCCTTGGCGGCATTATCGAAGCCGATGGCGGGGGCGGGCTTTACGGCATATTCGGGATCGGGCTCGACGGCATCGGGGTCGGCTTCGAGCGCGGTGGCGACGCGGCGCATGAAGGTGACGAACTCCATGGCCTTGAGGAAGGGTAGCAGCTTTTGCGCCGACAATTCCTCGCGCGCCAGCGCCTCGAGCGGCAGCGGCACGGGCACGTCGCGGCTGAGCGTCACCAGGCGCTTGGAGAGGCGCGCGCTTTCGGCATGCGCGATGATGTTTTCGCGGCGCTTGTTCTGCTTGATCTCGGGGGCGCGCGCGATCAGCGTTTCGATGTCGCCATAGGTATTGATGAGCTCGGCGGCGGTCTTGACGCCGATGCCGGGGACGCCCGGCACATTGTCGATGGCGTCGCCGCAGAGCGCCTGCACCTCGATGACCTTGTCGGGGGTGACGCCGAATTTCTCCATCACCTCGTCGGGTCCGATCCAGCGCAGCGGCGGCTGGCCGGGGCGCGGGACGGTGTCGAGCAGGCGGATCGCGCCGCTGGGCTCGACCAGCTGCATCAGATCCTTGTCCATGGAGACGATGGTGACCTTGCCGCCGGCGTCGCGGGCCATGCAGGCGTAGGTCGCGATGATGTCGTCGGCCTCCCAGCCTTCCATTTCGATGGAGGGAATGCCGAAGGCCTTGGTGGCGGCGCGGGTGAGCGGGAATTGCGGCACCAGGTCTTCGGGCGCCGGCGGCCGATGCGCTTTGTATTCGGGGTAGAAATCCGAGCGGAAGCTCTTGCCGGAATAGTCGAAGACGACGGCCATGTGGGTCGGCCGGTTGTCGCCCTTCAAATCTTCCATGAGCTTGTAGAGCATGTTGCAGAAGCCGGCCACGCAGCCCACCGGCAGCCCGTCCGATTTGCGGGAGAGCGGCGGCAGGGCGTGATAGGCGCGGAAGATATAGGTCGAGCCGTCGACGAGAAGCAGGTGCATCGCTGGTCCGGGATTAGAGCGCTTCCAGGAAAAATGGGTACCACTTTTCCGGTTCGGAAGCGCGGCCGCCACGAGTCGGCGGACCATAAAGCAAAGAGGGTGCGGATCACCAGCCATTCGGCTGGACTTCGAGCCGGCCGCGCAGCGGCAAAATCCCTCCGGTGGAGGGATTTTAGGGGAGAAGGCCATGAGGGCTGCGCCCGAATGGCGTCGGCCTTTCGATGCGGCTGGGTAGGGCGCGCGCTGCCCATCCTTCGAGGCTCCCTTCGGTCGCACCTCAGGATGAGGTCCGAGTAATTTCCGCCGCCTCGGGACAAGGTCAGAGTAAGTCCGCCGCCTAAGGAGGTCGGAGTAACCACCACCGCCTCATGGTGAGGTGGGAGCGAAGCGACCCTCGAACCATGGGCAGCGCGCGCTGACGCAGATGGATTCCGGCCTTCGCCGGAATGACGGCGTAGTTGAGGTAAGATCGTGCCAAATCATCGCCTCGCCCCTCTGGGGAGGGACTTAGGTGGGGGTGCTGACTACAAGCGCCAGCGCGCGTTGCCCACCCCCGCCCGGCTGCCGCCACCCCTCCCCTCAAGGGGGAGGGGAGCCTCTGACAAGGCCGTGCCGTAGCTTTCCCTCCCCCTTAGGGGAGGGATGCCGGCAGGCAGGGCGGGGGTCTGCGCCGCCGCCTCAATCCAGCCCCGGCTTGCTGCCGCGCAGTTTCTTGATGCCGCTGCGTTGCGACTTGGCCTCGAGCCGGCGCGTCTTGCTGGCGAGCGTGGGGCGGGTGGGCCGGCGCGGCTTGGGCGGGGTGGCGGCGTCGCGCAGCAGGTCGACCAATCGGGCGATGGCGTCGTCGCGGTTGAGCGCCTGGGTGCGGAAGCGATTGGCCGTGATGACGATTTCACCCTCTGCGGTCAGCCGCGCGCCGGCCCGCACCGCCGCCCGCGCCTTCACCCCCTCCGGCAGGCCGGAATGGCGCAAGTCGAAGCGAAGCTGGGCGGCGGTCGAGACCTTGTTGACGTTCTGCCCGCCCGGGCCCGAGGCGCGGATGAAGCTGATCTCGATCTCGGAATCCTCGATCGCCAGCGAGCCGGTGATGGGAATGCGGGTGGGAATGGCGGGCCTCGCAAGATTGGGCGCCGGCATCATAGCCCGTTACCGGCAAACGACCACCGCCCGCCCGGGCTTTCTCTCTACCCGGTCACCTTGAAGGTCCGGTCGAGCCGGATGGCTCGTTACGGCACCCGTTCGAGATTTTCCGGCACCTCGCCGGGGGTCAGCAGGTAGCGCCAGAGGAGCGCGCCGATCGCACCGCCGATGAGCGGGGCGACGATGAAGAGCCAGACCTGCCCGAGCGCACCGTTCTGGGCAAAGAGCGCGGCGGCGATCGAGCGGGCGGGGTTGACCGAGGTATTGTCCACCGGAATGGAAATGAGGTGGATCAGCGTCAACGCCAGGCCGATGGCGAGGGGCGCGAAGCCGGCGGCGGCGGCCTTGCTGGTCGAGCCCAGGATCACCAGCAGGAAGGCGGCGGTGAGCACCACTTCGGCGATGAAGGCGGCGATGAGCGAATAGCCGCCGGGCGAGAGCGCGTCATAGCCGTTGGAGGCGAAGCCGCCGGCGGTGAAGCCCGTCTTGCCCGAAGCGATGAGGTAGAGCACGCCCGCGCCCAACGCCCCGCCCACGATCTGGGCGACCCAGTAGGGAATGAGGTGGCCCCATTCGAAGCGGCCGGCGATGGCGAGGCCGAAGGAAACCGCCGGGTTGAAATGGCCGCCCGAAATCGGGCCGACGGCGTAAGCCATGGTCAGCACGGTCAGCCCGAAAGCCAGCGCCACGCCGGCAAAGCCGATGCCGAATTGCGGGAAGGTGGCGGCGAGCACGGCGGCGCCGCAGCCGCCGAACACCAGCCAGAAGGTGCCGAAGGCCTCGGCCCAAAGTCTCCTGAACATTTTACGATCTCCTCGTTGCCCCGGCCCGAAACTAGTCCCGGCCGATGACGAGGAGAATTCGATGCCGCGGGTTTTACACCGGCGGATCGGCGTTGCTGCAACGGGGGCCGTTTTACTTGCGGCGCATCAGCCGGCGCCGTTCATTTGGCGCGCTTGAAGCCGACTTCTTCGAGCAGGCCCATGCGGCGGGCGTCGTAATAATAGCCGCCGGCATAAAAGCGGACGGCGCGCTCGGGATTGCCCTGCGCCACCCGGTAGGCGCCGGCGAGATATTTGACCCCATAGCGCAGATTGGTATCGGCATCGAGCAGGCCCTTCGCCGGCCCGTCATAGCCCATGGACTGGGCGGTGTCGTAGCGGATCTGCATGAGGCCCCAATAGGGGCCGTGCCGCGCCTTTGCGTTGTAGCCGCTCTCGCGCACGATGATACGGCGGATCAGCGATTCCGGCACTTCGTACATGGCGGCGTAGCGGCCGATAAGGGCGTTCATCGGGCCGCCCGTGGCGTCCTGCAGGGCATCGGGCGTGGTGGCCTGGTTGACCCTCGTCGGCAGGCCGAGCGACCCCGGCAGCGCGCCTTCCATGACGCAGCCGGAGAGCAGCAGGGCGGCCGCGGAGGCCGAAAAAAGCAGGCGCAACGTACCGGCCAAGCCAGGTTCCTTCCGTCCATTCGATCCGGCTCGTGGCGGTAAAACTTGGCGGGTTTGTGGCAGCGCGCCCGCCCGCCTTCACACCGGCGCCCAAAAGATTAACGAGATCAAAAGGATGTGCTGCCACCTTGAAGCTTGCTGCGGCGCCATGACCAGGCGGCCGATCCGGGAATTGCAACATGCACGTGCCGACCGCCGACCTTTCGCAAGCCATGCTCGACCTCGCGCCGGTGTCGCTGTGGCTCGAGGATTATACCGCGCTCAAAGCGCTGTTCGAGCGCTGGCGCGCCGAGGGGGTGACGGACCTCGCCGCCCTGTTCCGGCAGGACCCGGATGCCGTCAGGACCTGTGCCGGGCAGATCCGCGTCATCACGGTCAACCAGCGCACGCATGAGCTGTTCGAATCCCGCGACCTCGATCACCTCGTCGGCAACCTGGCGACGGTGTTCCGGGACGACATGATGGACACCCATGGCGAGGAGATGCTGCAGCTCTGGAACGGGCGGCACGATTTTTCCAATGTCTCGGTGAACTACAGCCTCAATGGCCGGCGCATCGACATCCAGATGACCGGCCGCATCCTGCCCGGCTATGAAGGCGACTGGAGCCGGGTGCTGGTCGCGATCGAAGACGTGACCGAGCGCGAGACGGCGCGGCGCGAGGCGGCCGCGGCGGCACGGCATGCGGCGGGGCTGTTCGAACATTCGCCGGTATCGCTCTGGGTCGAGGATTTTTCGGGCATCAAGCTGCTGCTCGAAGAGGTGCGGCAGCAGGGCATCGAGGATTTCCGCGTCTTCACCGACGTTCATCCCGAATTCGTCGAGCGCTGCATGGCCGAAATCCGCGTCATCGACGTCAACAGCAAGACGGTGGAGCTGCTGGCCGCGCCGGACAAGGCGACCGTGGCGCGGCGCATGGAGGACATTTTCCGCGACGAGATGGCCCGCTCCTTCCGCGAACAGCTCATCGACCTCTGGGAGGGCAAGCTCTTCCAGGTGCGCGAGGTCGCCAATTACACGCTCGAGGGCGAGCAGCTGCATGTGCTGATGCAGTTCTCGGTCTTGCCGGGGCATGAGGACGACTGGTCGCTGGTGCAGGTGGCGCTGACCGACATCACGGCGCGCAAGAAGGCGGAAGCCTATCTCGAATTCCTCGGCAAGCATGACGAGCTGACCAAGCTCCACAACCGCTCCTTCTATGTGGACGAGCTCAACCGGCTGGAGCGCAAGAACAGCAATCCGGTCTCGGTGGTGATCGTTGACGTCAACGGGCTCAAGGCCGCCAACGACATGTGGGGCCATGCGGCGGGCGACAGCCTGCTGCGGCGGGCCGGCGAAGTGCTGGCCAAGGCGATCGAGAAGCCGGCCTGCGCGGCGCGCATCGGCGGGGACGAATTCGCCCTGCTGCTGCCCGGCGCCGACGAAGCCATGGCCGACGCCATGCTCGCCAGCATCGACGCGCTGCTCGTGCTCAACAACCAGTTCTATCCGGGCGCCCCGCTGAGCCTCGCCGTCGGGGCGGCGACGCGCCGGGCGGGCGAAAAGCTGGAGGAGACTATCAAGCGCGCCGACGCCGTGATGTATCGCGCCAAGCTGGACTATTACTCGGATTCCGCCCGCGACCTGCGCGCGGCGCAGGCCGAATTCACGCGCTGGCAGGACGCGGGCTAGCCAGCCATTCGGCTGGACCGGACTTTCGATGCGGGCAACCAGAGTGCCGCGAAACAACCCTCACCCCTCTGGGGAGAGGGTCCCCGTCAGGGCGGTGAGGGGTCGCCTTGTGGCAAGACCTGGGAGCGTGGCTACCCCTCACCCTAGCCCTCTCCCCAGAGGGGCGAGGGGGTGATGTGGTGGGCCGGTGCCCACAAACACATTCCCCTTCCGGCCGCGGCGGCTTACATGAGCGCATGCTCGATCCGGTGCCGCAAAGCTATGATTACGATCCGCCGACGGAGCCCTGGCTCTCGGTCGTCTATGTCGACGACGACATATTGGTGCTCGACAAGCCGAGCGGGCTGCTGAGCGTCGCCGGCAAGGACCCGGC
>DASZUI010000163.1:0-10812 GCA_035547675.1 Devosia sp. | reverse complement strand
GGCGACCACCAAGCTCGGCGACGTGGTGCTCGATCCCTTCTTCGGCACCGGCACCACCGGCGCGGTGGCGCGGCGGCTCGGTCGGCGCTTCATCGGCATCGAGCGCGACGAGGTCTATGCGGCGGCGGCGCTCAAGCGCCTTGCCGCCATCAAGCCGGCGCCCCTCGAAACGCTCACTCCCGCGACGGCCAAGCGGCAGGCGCCGCGCGTCGCCTTCGGCGTGCTGGTCGAGCAGGGATTGATCGCGCCGGGTGCGGAACTGGTCGATGCCGCGCGGCGCCATACGGCCATCGTACGCGCCGACGGTTCGCTCTCGGCGGGCGGGCATGTGGGCTCCAGCCACCGGGTCGGCGCGCTGGTCACGGGCGCAGAGGCCTGCAATGGCTGGACCTTCTGGCACCAGGACCGCGACGGCCGCCTCGCCCCTATCGACGAATTGCGCGCCCGCGTGCGCGCGCAGATGGCTCTGCTTTCTGCCTGAAGGACCTCCAAGACTGTCAGGCAAGCGCGCCGCCGGCCCATGGGCCGGCGGTTTGCATTTTGCGCGCTGACGCGTCGCTGCGGCCCATGGGCCGGCGGTTTGCATTTTGCGCGCTGACGCGCCGCCGTGGCCCATGGGCCGGCGGTTTGCTTTCCAGCCATTCGGCTGGACCGACTTTTTCGATGTGGGCAGGTAGGGCGCGCGCGGCCCATCCTTCGACAAGCTCAGGATGAGGGGTGCCCCGCGGTCACTACCCCAGCGCGGCGGCCAGCACCTTGCGGAAGAGGGTCGGCAGAGCTTCGGCGTCGAGTTCGGCCGGGGAGGTCCACCAGCCGTCCTCCAGGCTCGCGGGTTCGGGTGTCGTGGCGGACCAGACCTGCAATTCCAGCCGGAAATGGGTGAAGACATGGACGATGGTGCCGTGCGGCCGCCAGTCGCCGGCAAAGGGATAGCTCGGCGGCGTGGGCTCGGCGGTCCATGGCGAAGTCGGCGTTTCGGTCATCTGCGCCAGCAGGCCCGTTTCGGCGCGCTTGCGCAGGAAGACATCGCCATCGGCGTCGCGGATGACGAAGGCGTGGCCGCGGCGGGTGGGGCGCTCGGGCTTTTCGGCCCTGACCGGATAGGCCAGCGGCTCGCCCCGCTGCGCCGCGCGGCAGCCGGGCTGCAGCGGGCAGACCATGCAGAGCGCGCTCTTGGGCGCGCAGATAGTGGCGCCGAGGTCCATCAGCGCCTGGGCAAAATCCCCTGCCCTGGGCGGCACGGCGCGCTGCACCGCGGCGCGGATGGTGTCCTTCGCCTCGCGCACCGGCACATCGAGCGCCAGATGGCGGGCAAGTACGCGCTCGACATTGCCGTCGACCACGGCAATCGGCTCGTCGAAGGCGATTGCGGCGATGGCGGCGGCGGTATAGGGGCCGATGCCCGGCAGCGCCAATAGCCCGGCGGCGGTGGTGGGAAAGACGCCGCCATGGCGCTCGGCGACGGCCACCGCGCAGGCGTGGAGGTTGCGGGCGCGGGCGTAATAGCCGAGGCCGGCCCATTCGACGAGCACCGCCTCGAGCGGCGCGGCGGCCAGTGCCGTCACGCTCGGCCAGAGTTCGAGGAAGCGGGCGTAATAGGCGCGGACGGTCGCCACCGTCGTCTGCTGCAGCATGATTTCGCTGAGCCAGACGCGATAGGGGTCGGGCCGGACGCCGCGCGCGCGGTCCGCCGGGCCGACGCGCCAGGGCAGGTCGCGGGCATGGCGGTCGTACCAGGCGAGGACGGCGGCGGCGTCGATGGGGGAAGTCTCGCTCATGTGGAAAGGTAGGTAACAGAGATTCCCGCCTTCGCGGGACTTCTCTCCGCGCCGAAGGCCAAATCGATCCGGTGGATCGATTTGAGGTGAGAAGGCCATGAGGGCTTCGCCCGAATGGCGGCGGGCAGCGCGCGCTGCTGGATTCCGGCCTTCGCCGGAATGACGTCGGTGGTGAGTTTACGGTCCTGCCGAATTCCATACCTCCATTCTCAATTCCACATCGTCATTCCCGCGAAAGCGGGAATCTCTGTTTGGCCGCGCCATAACGCTCTATGCTCCGAGGATGTCCAAGCCCAAGCACAACCCCGACAGCGAACCCAGGCGCCGCAACCGCGCGGTGGGCATCAGCGAAGCAATGGCGGGCCTGCTCGATCCGGCGCTGAAGAAGCGCGGTTTTGCCAGCCGGGACATCATCACCCATTGGAAGGCGATGGCGCCGGCGCCCTATGGCGAGGTCGCCATGCCCGACAAGCTTGCCTGGCCGAGGGGCGAAAAGAGCGCGACCGGGGCGACGCTGCATCTCAGGTGCCTGCCCGGCTACCAATTGGCGCTGCAGCACGAGGCGCCGCGCATCGCCGCCGCGATCAACCGCTATTTCGGCTATGTGCTGGTCGACCAGGTGCGGCTCTCGGCGGCCCCGTTCACTCCCGGTTCAGCCAAAAAGGCCGAGGCTCCGCCCGAGCCGGACCCTGTTCACCGCGCCAGCGTCGGCGCGGCGGTGGGCGCGGTGGGTGACGAGCGGCTGAAGGCGGCGCTGACCTCGCTTGGTTTAGCAATCGCGACACAACGCCGCTGAATTGTTCACCCTCTATTGATGCGGCAGGGCCTCCGGCCCCCTTGCCGCCAATTTGAGCGCGTGTAGTGTGCGCCCGACTTTTGGAGTTTGCGGGCCTGCCAGATGCCCCGCCATGATGGGAGAACACCCTTGATCATTTCCCGCCGCAACACGCTGATCCTCGGCGCCGCCGCCACCGCGGCGAGCTTTGCCGGGCTGCCTTCGGCCCGCGCCGATGACGACGTGACCATCGATCCCGCCAAGCTGATGGCGCCGGCGGGCCTGCCCGACCACGTGCTCGGCAACAAGGATTCCAAGGTCACCATGATCGAATACGGTTCGGCGACCTGCCCGCATTGCGGGCGCTTCCACCACGACGTCTATCCGCTGCTCAAGCAGAAATATATCGACACCAACAAGATCGCCTTCATCTTCCGGCCGTTCGCGCTCAACGTCTTCGACGTGGTGGTGTTCATGCTGGCCGAAATCGCCGGCCCCGACCACTATTACAATGTGATCGACACCTTCTACGACAACCAGGACAAGTGGGTGCAGTCGGACAAGCCGAAGGACGCGATCGAGGCAATCGCGCTGCAGCTCGGCTTTACTGATGATAGCTTCAATCAGGCCTTGACGAATCAGGACCTCCCGAAGGCGATTCAGGCGCAGAGGGACCAGGCGGTCAACGACTTCAAGGTATCCGGCACGCCGACCTTCTACATCAATGGCAAGCAGATGGTCGGGGAACAGACGATTGACGATCTTTCGAAGACGATCGATCCGCTGCTCGCCTAAAAGCGCCGGGGGTTTGCCCCGGTGAAGTTCTCGCGCCTAAAACTCCACGGCTTCAAGTCGTTCTGCGACCAGACCGAGCTCCATCTGGAGCCCGGTCTTTCGGGCGTGGTGGGGCCTAATGGCTGCGGCAAGTCCAATCTCGTCGAAGCGCTGCGCTGGGTGATGGGCGAAAGCTCGTACAAGGCGATGCGCGCCGCGGGCATGGACGACGTCATCTTCTCGGGCTCCGCCAACCGCCCCGGCCGCAACACCGCCGAAGTGACGCTGGTGCTCGACAATGCCGATCGCACCGCCCCTGCCCCGCTCAACAATGCCGATGTGCTCGAAGTCACGCGCCGCATCGAGCGGGAGGCGGGCTCGGTCTATCGCGTCAATGGCCGCGAGGTGCGGGCGCGGGACGTGCAACTGCTCTTCGCCGACGCCTCGACCGGCGCGCATTCGCCGGCGCTGGTGCGGCAGGGGCAGATCGGGGAGCTGATCGCCGCCAAGCCGACGGCGCGGCGGGCGCTGCTCGAAGAGGCGGCGGGGATTTCGGGGCTGCACTCCCGACGGCACGAGGCGGAGTTGCGGCTCAAGGCGGCCGAACAGAATCTTGAGCGCGTCGACGACATCGTCGCGCAGGTTTCCCAGCAGCTCGAAACCCTGAAGAAGCAGGCGCGGCTTGCCGTGCGCTATCGCGGGCTTTCCGGCGATATCCGCAGGGCGGAGGCGAGCCTGTTCCACCTCCGCTGGGTGGCGGCGCGGGTGGCCGAGAAGGAGACCGAGGCGGTTCATGGCCGCACCGTCACCGCGCTTGGTGATGCGCAGCACAATGCGCTGAAGGCCGCCGAGGCGCTGGCAACGGCGGAGGCCGAACTCGCGCCCTTGCGCGACCGGGA
Source organism: Devosia sp. (assembly GCA_035547675.1). Classification (GTDB taxonomy): domain Bacteria; phylum Pseudomonadota; class Alphaproteobacteria; order Rhizobiales; family Devosiaceae; genus DASZTU01. The sequence goes on along the minus strand of DASZUI010000163.1, from coordinate 6,586 downwards.
GGCGCGGGCCGGCGCGGCGTTGCAGCGGCTGACCATCCTTGCCGACCAACTGGTCGAGGAAAAGCGGCGGGCGGAGGCCCGGCGGGCGGAATTGCTGCAGCGCCGTACGCAGCTCGATGCCGATGGTGCGCGCGAACGCGCCATGCTGGCGGAGAGCGAAGCGGCGCTCAAGGCGCTCGGCGAGGAGAAAACGCGGCTCGAGACCGAGACGGCCAACGAGGCGGCGGCTTACCAGGCCGCGCAGGCGGAGGCGCAGGCGGCACAGGCGCTTGTCGACACGGCCGAGGCCGGGATGCGGGCGGCAGACGAGGCGCGGGCGCAGATCCGGGCGCGGCGGGCGCAGGCGATGCGCAGCGCCGAGGATGCGCGTACGCGCGTGGCGCGGCTGAGCCAGCAGATCGCGGAAGTGGCGCGCGACCTCGACAAGCTGACGCAGAGCGTCGAGGGCGACACGGTGCTCGCGGCCAGGCGAGCCGCACTCGAAGCCGCGCAGGCGGCGGCGGGGACGGCGGAGCACGAGGCCATCGCGGCCGAGGAAGCGCAAGAACAGGCCGAGGCGGCGGTCGAGGCGGCGCGCCCGGCGCTGCAGCAGGTCGAAGGCGCGCTCGGGCGGCTCGAAGCCGAGGCGCAGACCTTGGCGCGGCTGATCGGCAAGGCCGGCGAGAGCCTGTGGCCGCCCATCCTCGATACGCTCAAGGTGCTGCCGGGCTATGAGCGGGCGTTAGGCGCGGCTTTCGGCGACGACCTCGAAGCCTCGGCCGATAGCGGCGCGCCGATCCATTGGGCGGCGGTGACGGGCGACGGCGACCCTGCCCTGCCCGATGGCGCCGTGCCGCTGGCCCAATTCGTTTCCGGCAATGAGCTGGTGGCGCGCCGGCTCAAGCAGATCGGGCTGGTGGAAAAGGCCGATGCGCCGCGGCTGATGGCGCGGCTCAGGCCGGGGCAGTTGCTGGTATCGCGCGATGGGGCGTGCTGGCGCTGGGACGGGCTGGTGTCGGCCGCCGATGCGCCGAGCCCGGCCGCCGAGCGGCTGGCGCAGAAGAACCGCCTGGCCGAACTCGATGGCGAGATCGACGAGCGGCGACGCGAACGTGCCGCGCGCAAAGCCGAGGCGGAGGAGCTTTCGGGCGCCCTCGAACGGGCGCGGCAGGCGGAGCGGGAAAAGCGAGAGAACTGGCGTCGGGCGCAGCATGCCATTGCCGCCGCGCAATCCGATGTCGACCGGGCGCAGCGGGCGGTGGCCGAGCTGGTGTCGCGGCGCAGCGCGCTGGAAGAGGCGCGGGTGCGGCTCGGCAGCAGCCTTGCCGAGGCGGAGGCGCTGCGGGCCGAGGCGGAAAAGGCCGTTGCCGAGTCCGGCGACGAAACCGCGGCTGCCGGTGCTGTCGCCGAGAAGCAGGCGGCGCTCGCGAACGCCCGCGAAAAGGCCGACCAGGCGCGGCTGAGGCTCGCGACCTTCGAGACCGCCGGGCGGATGCGGGCCGGCCGGCTGGCGCAGATCGCCAATGAAATCGCCAATGGGCAGCGGCGGCAGGCGGGCGCGCGGGCGCAGCTCGAAACGCTGGCGGCGCGCAGCGCCGAGATCGCGGCCGAGCTCGCGTCACTGGATGCCGCCCCCGGCCAATTCGAGGCGCGGCGGGCGATGCTCGACGAAGATATCGCTGCCGCCCGCGACGACCATAAGACGGCCGCCGACGCGCTGGCGCAGGCGGAAACCCGGTATCGCGAGACGGATCGGGCCGCCCGCGCCGCCAATGAGGCGCTATCGAGGGCCCGCGAGGAGCTGGCGCGGGTCGAGGAGCGCATCAAAGGGTTCATCGCGCAGCGGCAGCAGATCGAGCGGCAGGTGGTGGATACGCTCGGCATCAGCGCCGAGCAGACGGCGGCCGAAGCCGGCATCCGCCCGCAGGACGCGCTGCCCGAGGAGCAGGCAGTCGAGGACCGGCTGGAGCGGCTGCGCGCCGAGCGCGACCGGCTGGGCGGGGTCAATCTGGGGGCCGAGCGCGAGCAGGTCGAGGTGCAGGAAAAGCTCGACACCATGACGCGCGACCGCGACGATCTGATCGCGGCGATCGCCAAGCTGCGCGCCGGCATACAAAGCCTCAACCGCGAGGGGCGGCTCAGGCTCTCGCAGGCCTTCGAGAAGGTCAACGGCTATTTCCAGGAGCTTTTCACCTCACTCTTCGGCGGCGGCACGGCGGAGCTGCAATTCATCGAGAGCGAGGACCCACTCGAAGCCGGGCTCGAGATCGTCGCCCGGCCGCCGGGCAAGAAGCCGGCGACGATGACGCTGCTGTCGGGCGGCGAGCAGGCGCTGACCGCCATGAGCCTGATCTTTGCGGTATTTCTCACCAATCCGGCGCCGATCTGCGTGCTCGACGAGGTCGATGCGCCGCTCGACGACGCCAATGTCGAGCGCTTCTGCAATCTGCTCGACAATATGCGCCGGCGCACCGAGACGCGCTTCATGGTGATCACGCATAACCCGATCACCATGAGCCGCATGGACCGCCTGTTCGGCGTGACCATGCAGGAGCGCGGGGTGAGCCAGCTCGTCTCCGTCGATCTGGCGACGGCGGAGACGTTCCGCGAGGCGAGCTGACGCTCAGCCAGTGCAACTGATCCTCGGTCCTCTTGTTTCGCGCCACGTCCAGGCCATGGGACTCGACCGCGCCGCCAGGCTTCACGCTTTTCTAGCGGAAAGATAGTGCAGGCTCAGCCAGTCGAGCGCGCCGGAGCGGATATTGGTGAAGCCCTCGCGCACCAGCCCCTCCCGCATCGTATCCAAGTCGAAGCGGCCGTGGGGGCCGTGCCGCGCCGACATATGCGCGCGGGCCCCGGTCGCGCCGGCATAATCCACCAGCAGCGCCAACCCGCCCGACCGCAGCACCCGGCGGATTTCGCCGAGGCAGAGCTGGCGCCGCGCCGGCGGCAGCATGTGCAGCACCGTGGTGACGGTGACGATATCGAAATCGGCGTCGCGGAATGGCAGCTCGGCGGCGTCGGCGCGATGAAACGGAATATCCATGCGCGCCTGCCGCGCCTTGCGGGCGGCGACGGCGAGCATGTTTTCCGAAATATCGACGCCCACTACCGCGCCGCCCGGCTGCACGCGGCGCCAGGCGGCCATCGCCTGGGTGCCGGTGCCCGAGCCGATATCGAGCAGGCGCTGGCCCGGTCGCGGGTCGGCAAGATCGAGCAGCGCCTCGCGATAGCTGGCTTCGCGGCCATGGGTGAGCATGAAGACCAGCAGGTCGTAAAGGCGCGGGAAGCCGATACCGGCGTTTTCGCCCGCATGCACGCTATGCTGCAATTCGCTATGCATTTCCATCTCCTCGGTTCGTGCGACCGCTCGCCATATTTCGAGACGGCGTGTATGATAATGAACGCGATGTTCGACATCTTCGATGGCCGATCGGGCGGCGCTGTCCGCTAACGGACAGAAGCGGGACGGCTGTCCGGGAAAAGGAGGAGCGATGGACAAGAAGATCGATCGGCGGGCGCTGCGCACGCGGCGCGCGCTGTCGCAGGCGCTGCTGTCGCTGATCGTCGAGAAGGGCTACGACGCCGTCTCGGTGCAGGACATCATCGATAGGGCGGATATCGGCCGCTCGACCTTTTACGCCCACTACACCGGCAAGGAGGACCTGCTGCGGAGCGGCTTCGCCGCGCTGCGGGAGGAATTGCGGCAGGCAAAGCTGGCGCATCGGGCAAGCCCGGAGCGGGCTGGGGAGCCGCTTTCCTTCAGCCTCGCCATGTTCGAGCACGGCGCCCGCTATGTCGACCAATATCGCGCGGCGGCGAACGGGCGCGGCGGCGCCATCATGGAGGCGGAAATCCGCCGCGCTTTGTCGGAACTGGTGCGCGAGGAATTGCGTGGGCTGGATGAGGCTGCCGTGTCGCGCGAATTCGTGGTGCAGTTCGTGGTGAGCGCCTTCCTCACCGCCTTCGACTGGTGGTTCGCGCGCAAGCCGAAGCTCGCGCCCGCCGAAGTCGATGCGATGTTCCGCCGGCTGGTGCTCGGCGGGATCGGTCCACTCGCGGCGAAGCCGCGCTAGTGGCGCCCCCTATTGCTGCGGCAGGCGCGAATCAGGGCGCTGCCGCCCGCCGCCTGAGGCGGCGCGGCGTCGCCGTTTTCATTTATTTCTGCAGAAACAATCCGGCGGCCGAACGGCGCGCCCTGCCCCATCTCCGGCGCAGGCCGGAAGCCGGCGACACGCTCCCCGGGGTCGGAAATTATTCCCGGATCAGCTCGCGCAGCAGCGATTTCAGCTCGTCGGCGCGATCGCTGGTGAGGTGCTCGACGATGCGGCGCTCCTGCGCCGTCGAGACGCCGCGCAGGCGCTTGTAGAGCGCCTTGCCGGCGGGCGCGGTCAGGATCAGCACGCGGCGGCGGTCCTCCGGGTCCGGGGCGCGCGTGACCAGCCCCTCATTGACCATGCGGTCGACGATCTTGGTCAGCGTGGGCGGCTCGATCAGCGACAGGGCGGCGATCTCGCCCATGGCCAGCCTTTCGTTGGCGTCGAGCACTTCCAGAATCCGGAACTGCTCGATCGGCACGCCTCCGGGCTGCAGCCGTTCCTCCAGCTCGTTCTCGAGCTGACGGTTGAGGCTGGCCACGAGATAAGCCAGCTGGTCCTTTATCCGCACATTCGCCATGAATCCCCCCGAATCCCGTCTGTTTCTTTATTGACTATTTTTGCCGCTACAATCCGACGAGCGGCCGTTCCCCCTGCGCGACGGTGGCGCGTCCGGCGATAACATCGGCTGCCGCTTCTGACAATATTCAGAAACCGACAAGGCGCCGAATGTTCCCCGGCCGCTCGGCGCGACAGCCTGGACGCCGGCCTTTGCGCGCGGCGTTCGCGGCATGTCGGCCGCCGTTCATTAGGTTCGCAATATTTTCTTTTTCTACTATATTGGAGCGGCTGCGGATCGGCCCGGCTCACGGGCAGGGAGCGCTGGCAGCAGCATCGGCGCCTCGGGCCGGCAATCCTGCCCAAACCGGCCCGCCGCCGCGACGGACCGCCCGGCGGCAGGCTCCGGAAGGCCAATCCGCCGGCACGCGCGGCCGAATCTCGACGGCGGCTCGCAAAACGCATGTTGAGAAGTCGAAAACGCCTTGATCATCAAGGGCTTAGGCGCGCCTGCGTCGTCTTGACACGGGTCGGGGCGCCCAATATGGTGCGCCGACTTCGAGGGCATCCTCAACATCTATACGCATTTGGGCCAAGGGGACAGCGCGATGGCAAATCCGCGAGACACCGGGCGCCCGGAGCGTGGGGGCGACGGCGAACCGGCAACCGGCGATCTTGCGGCGCGCATTGCGCGTGCCCGCGAGCAGCAGGCGCCGCGCCAAAAGCCTGCCGATGCGGGGGGATCCGCGATGACGGGGGCGAACCGGGCGTTCCGGTTGGCTTCCGAATTCGTGGCGGCGGTGATCGTCGGCGCAGGGCTGGGCTATGGGATCGACATGATCTTCGGCACGAAACCCTGGGGCCTGGCGGTGCTGCTGGTGCTGGGGTTCATCGCCGGGGTGGTCAATATCGTCAGGGCCTCCGCCGAAATGAACGCCGCTACGGCCGTGCCGCCGGGGACTCCGGCGGCGCCGGACGACGATGACGACGACGCGTGACTAAACCCGAGCCTTGGGCGAGCGAGACCGAGATTGGCCGACAAACCGATTGAACCGATCCACCAGTTCCAGATCCACGATCTGTTGCCGTTCGGCAATGTCGGGAACCTGCATTTCGGCTTCACCAATTCCGCCCTGCTGATGGTGCTCACCGTGGTGGTGACGGCGCTGGTGCTCTTGGCGCCGACCGGGGCCCGCCGGCTGGTGCCGACGCGCGGGCAGCTCCTGGCCGAGCAGCTTTTCACCTTCGTTTCCAACATGGTCGAATCCTCGGCCGGGCACGACGCCATGCGCTTCCTGCCGCTGGTGTTCAGCCTGTTCATGTTCGTGCTGGTGTCGAACTGGCTGGGCATGCTCCCCTATTCGTTCACCGTGGCGAGCCAGCTCATCATCACGGTCAGCCTGGCGCTTCTGGTCTTCTTCACCGTCGTCATCTACGGGTTCGTGCGCAACGGGGTGTCCTTCCTCAAGGTGTTCTTGCCCTCCGGCATTCCGTGGTACGTCGTCTGGGTGGTGGTGCCGATCGAGTTCCTCTCGTTCCTGTCGCGTCCCCTCAGCCATTCGCTGCGTCTGTGGGGCAACATGCTGGCGGGCCACATCGTGCTCAAGTCCTTCGGCGGCATGGTCGTGGCGCTCTCCTCGCTGGGGGCGCTGGGGGCCATCGGCTCGGTTGCGCCGCTCGCCATGGCCGTGGCGCTGACGGGGCTGGAGCTCCTCGTCGGCGGCCTGCAGGCCTTCGTTTTCGCCGTGCTGACCTGCGTATATCTGCACGACGCCATGCATCCCGGCCACTGAGCGGCCGTAACTCAAGCGTTCGGATCCCAAGGAGAAACTAATGGAACCAGCAGCAGCAAAACTGATCGGCGCGGGTATCGCGTGCCTCGGCATGGGCGGTGTCGGCATCGGCCTCGGCCTGATCTTCGGCAACTACCTGTCGGGCGCCCTGCGCAATCC
>DASZUI010000162.1:0-8709 GCA_035547675.1 Devosia sp. | reverse complement strand
TCCAGTCCAGGCGACCGCCTGGCTAGGGTCCGATCCATCCAGCCGAGCCATCAAACGCGGCGTCATTCCCGCGAAAGCGGGAATCTCGGTTTGCTGCTAGCGCCGAGCCCGGAAGGAAACAGAGATTCCCGCTTTCGCGGGAATGACCCGAGGAGGTTGCACGGCCGACGCCACACGTATGGGGCAGGGCAGGTGCGTATCCCACCCACCACGTCATTCCGGCGGAGGCCGGAATCCAGCAGCGCGCGCTGCCCATCCTTCGAGGCTCCCTGCGGTCGCACCTCAGGATGAGGTAGGGGGAAATTCCACGACCTCATGGTGAGGTGGGAGCGCAGCGACCCTCGAACCATGGGCAACGCGCTCTCCACGCCGTCATCCCCGCGAAAGCGGGAATGACCCGGCGGGGATGCCCTACAGGCTGATCACGAGATAATTGCCATCCACCTCGATATCGAAGGTCTCGACGCCCTTGATGTCCGGCTCCCGCTCCAGCGTTTCGCCATCCTCCACTTCGAGCGGATATTGCCGCACGAACAAATCCTTGGGGCGGCAGTGCGACAGCCCGGTGCGGATGTCGAACTCCCAGCCGTGCCAGGGGCAGCGGATGATCTCGCCCGAGCGGCTGTAGTCGTACTGTCCCGGCCGCGGCGATTCCACCAGACCCACGCGATAGCCATCGCAAAGGCTGCCGCCCTGGTGCGGGCAGCGATTGGAGAGGGCATAGAACTGCTCGCCGAGCCGGAAGATCGCGATCGGCCGGCCCTTGACCTCGACGCGCAGCCGGCCGCTGGCCGGAAACTCGTCCACCCGGGCGACGACGTATTTATTCATCGCCGAACCCGTAAACCCGCCGGGCATTGTCGATGAAGAAATTCTGCCGCTGCTCCTTGCTAAGCCGGACCGGCAGCACCTGCGCCGGATCGTCGAAATCCCAATGCGGGTAGTCGGAGGCGTAAAGCACGCGATCCCAGCCGATCCAGTCGATGACGTCGACGATCTGCTGGCGGTCCGTCGGCTCCTCGATCGGCTGCGAGGTGAGCCAGATGTTTTCGCGGATATATTCCGATGGCGGCCGCGGCACATGCGGCAGCTCGGCGCGCGCATGCGACCAGATCGCGTCGAGCCGCCAGGCCAAGGAAGGCAGCCAGGCCAGTCCGCCCTCGATCAGCACCAGCTTCAGCCGCGGGAATTTCTCGAACACGCCCTCGAGCACCATGCTGGCGATGCCGGCCTGGCAGCTCTGGGCGTGGGACATCATGTCCTCGATATAATAGGAGGGCCAGCCGCCGCCGGTGATCGGCCAGCCGCTATGCCCGAAGGCATGGACGCCGATCGGCAGCCCCGCCGCTTCGGCCGCCGCATAGATCGGCCAGTGCGAGCGGTGCCCGAGGGGATTGGGCGTGCGGCTCAGCATCCCGATCTGCGCGAAACTGCGGTTGCCCGCGTGGCGCTCGATCTCCGCCACCGATGCCTCGGCATCCTGGTAGGGAATGAGGATCGAGCCGCGCAGCCGCTTGTCCTTCGAGGTCCATTCGGCCAGCTGCCACTCGTTCATGGCCGAGCAGAGCGCGATCCCGAGGTCGATGTTCTGCGCCGACTGCGCCGGCCCCAGCGGGATCATCACGCCGAACTGCACATTGTTGGGGTCGAGGTGCTGCTTGGCCATGAACGCCACATCGCTGCCCTGCGGCCCGCCGCCCGGCGGAAAGGCGTCGCGCCGGCCGGCATTGGGCTGCGCCTTGGGGTATTGGCTCTCGGTGGCGAAGCCGACGCGGGGCAGGGCCCCATAAGTGCGCAAATGCTCCTGCCAGCGCTTCTCCAGGAAGGGAAAGACTTCCTTTTCCAGCGATTTCGGCGTGGGGTGGATGTCGCAGTCGGCAACCGCCTGCTGCGCGGCAACGCTCGCCGCGGGGCGCGGCTTCAGTTCCACGTTCATGGCTTTGCTCCTCCCAGCCGGGAATAGGTGGCGGTCGGATTGGCCACCATCATCTTGTCGAGGTGCCGCGCGGGAATGCCCGCCGGCAGCACCTCGTCATTGTCGAACTGCCAGTGCGGATAATCGGTCGAAAACAGCAGCAGATCGTCCGACCCCAGATGCTCGAACAGCTTTTCCACCTGCTCGGGCCGGGGCGGCGCATCCACCGGCTGCACGGTGAAGCGCACATTGCTCGCGACGATCTGGCTCGGCAGCCGGTCGACCCAGGGGATTTCGAACCTGAGCCCGTGCCAGTATTTGTCGAGCCGCCAGAGATAGGGCGGCAGCCAGCTGAACCCGCCCTCGGCCAGCACGACCTTGAGGTCGGGGTACTGGCTGAATACGCCTTCGGTGATGAGGCTGGTGAGCTGCGTCTGGAAAGCGGCGGCATGGCTGAAATAATCCTGCGACCAATAGCTCGGCCAGCCGAGCCCGGTTACCGGATGCCGATAGGCGCTGCCGGCATGGATGCCGATCGGCAGCCCATGCCTCGCGGCGGCGGCATAGATCGGCCAGTAATAGCGCTTGCCGAGCGGCATCTCGCCCATCACCGGCACCAGCACCTGCACGAAGCGCCGGTCGGCGGCCATCCGGTCGATCTCGGCGACCGCCATTTCCGGGTTCTGCGTCGGCACCACGATCGACCCCCGGAGCCGCGGCTCCCGGTCGAGCCATTCGGCGGCGATCCAGTCGTTCAGCGCCCGGGCATAGGCCGCCGCCATGTCCTCGCTCTGCAGCACCTGCACGCCATAGAGGCAGTTGCAGACGGCAACGGAAATTCCATAGCGACCAAACAGATTTTCACGCATTTTCTGCAGCTGATCGGCCGCCGAATTCGGCTCCGCCCAGCGCCAGTCCTCGCGCACCGTGAACGGCGCCTTGCGGGGATAACCGACGGTTTCGAGCAGGCCGATGCCGCGCTGCACCACGCTGTCGCGCCAGAACGGCTCCATATGGGGGAGCAGATCCTCCCATTTCGGCACCGTGATCTGCACGTCGCAGTCCACCGCTCCGGCGAACCTTCTGGGTGCTGGCGCCGGTGATGCAGCGGTTTCGGTCATGGCCATAAGCTCCTCCTCCGCCGCGCCTATTCGGGCAGCAGGACTTCGATGTCGTCGGCGTTCACCCGCACCCGATAGGTCCTGAGCGGACACTCGGCCGGCTCGAGCGTCGGCGCACCATTGGTCACGTTGAAGCGGCCCCCATGCAGCGGGCACTCGACCTCGTCATCCTCGAGATAGCCGTCCGAAAGGCTGGCGAAGCCGTGGGTGCAGACATTGTCGGTCGCATAGAACGTCCCGTCCACATTATAAATCGCCACCTGGTTGTCGCCGATTTCGATGCCGGCCATCTCGCCCGGTGGCAGGTCCGCGCGCCCCAGCACCCGGACCCAATTGTCTTCTGCCATACTAATCTGTCTCCAATTCGACGTCGCCGGCGGGCAGCTCAGCCCGCCAGGAATTCCAGGACCATGGCGGCGGTCCAGCTGAAACTGCCGCCGCCGCAAGGCTCGCCGGTGACGGGATCGTAATATTCGGCAAAGCCGGATCGGGCGATGAGTTCCAGGCTGGCCGCGACCATCCGGTCTGCCGTCGCCGTGGCGCCCGCCGCCCTGAGCCCATCGGCGATGAGATAATTGGTGATCAGCCAGGTCGGTCCGCGCCAGTAGCGCTTGGCCTCGAAGCGCGGATCAGCCGGATCGTGCGAGGCGGCCGGATAGCGGAGCCGTTCCGACTGCGCATCGATACGGGCCGCGATGGCACGCAGCCGTTCGGCCGGAATGGCCGCGATGGCCGGCAGCATACCGCCGATCGAGGCGCTGTCGATGAGCTTTCCGGCGACCCGGTCGCGGCAGACATATTGGCCGTGGGTGTCGCTCCACAGCCCCTCGATCGCTGCAAGCCCCTGCGTCGCCCGTTGCGCGTTCCGCTCGGCCAGTTCGCTCTCGCCGAGCATGCCGGCTAGGGCGGCCAGGTCCTGCTCGGACCGGATCAGAAGCGCATTGAAGCCCGGATCGACCACCTGGAAGGGCGAGGCATCGTGAAGCTTGCTGTTGTCCCAGCCCAGCGCCCGGAAGTGCTCGACCAGCCAGAGATAGCGGTCATACTGCTCCTTGGTCGGCCGGTGGGCCGGATCGGCGTGCTGCGTGTCGCGGCGCACATAGGGGGTGACGCCCTCGGTCGGCACCCGCGCGAACGGCTCGTCCCAGTCAATGGAGTTGTCCCGCCCGGATTCCCAGGGATGAAGGATCGCGACCAGTCCTTCCTGGTGCGGATCGCGTGCCGCATGAAACCAGCCATGCCAGGCATCGATCTTGTGCAGCAGCGCCTTGGCACGTCGCACCGCCGCATCGCGATCCTTCGACCGCTCGAACAGCCGCTTGAGCGCGAACCCCGCGACCGGCGGCTGGGTAATGCCCGAGGTCGGCGTTGGCCGGCCGGTGGCCCAGACGCTCGCCCCCGGAAAATAGCCGTCCGAGTGCTGATGAAACACGATATGCGGCACCATGCCGTCCGGCCATTGGTGCGCGAACAGCGTCTCCATCTCGGTCCAGGCGCGGTCCTCGTTATAATGGGCCTGGCCCAGCGCCGTGAGACAGGAATCCCAGTTCCACTGGAAGGGGTAGAGCCCCCGCGTCGGCACGGTGTAGCTGCCGAGGTCGTTGCCCTTGAGAATCTCGATCGCCTGCGCCTTGAGGCGATCCTTGTCGAGGATATCCATTGAAGTCCTGTTGCTGAACATGGCCTCAGGCGGCCTTGCCGGTTTCGGGGTCGAACCAGCGGATGCGGTCGGCGCGCGGCATGAGATGGAGCACGTCTCCGGGTGCCACCCGGTGGTCGGAATCGATCACCGCCCGGAACGGACGCCCCTCGACCTCGGCGGTCACCAAGGTGTGCGCCCCCAGGGGTTCGATGACCCGGACCGTCGCGGCAAAACCCTCGGCTGCGTGCGTCAGGTCCTCCGGCCGCACCGCCAGGTCGAGCCTGTCGCCCGCGGCCGGTCCGGCGAAAGTGAGTCCCGCCGCCTGCCAGCCGCCATTGCCGGCGCGGGTCGCGGGCACGAAATTCATCGGCGGACTGCCGATAAAGCCGCCGACGAATCGCGTCGCGGGATTGCGGTAAACCTCCACCGGATCGGCTGCCTGCTCGATCCGGCCGGCATTCATCACCGCGATACGGTCGGCAAGGCTCATCGCCTCCACCTGGTCATGCGTGACATAGACGGTGGTCGTGCGGCTCGCGGCCAATACGCCCTTGAGCTCGGCGCGCATTTCGAGGCGCAGCAGCGCGTCCAGGTTCGACAGCGGCTCGTCCATCAGGATCACGTCGGGCTCCATCGCCAGCGCCCGCGCCACCGCGACGCGCTGCCGCTGCCCGCCCGAGAGCTGGCCCGAATAGCGCTTGAGCAATTGCTCGATATGCATGAGCTCGGCCGTGCGCTTTACGCGCCGGTCGATATCGGCCTGGGGCAGCTTCTTCATGCGCAGCCCGAAGGCGATGTTTTCGAAGACCGTGAGATGGGGGAAAACCGCGTAGTTCTGAAACACCATGGCAATGCCCCGCTCGCGCGGCGGCAGGTGGTCGACCCGCCGGTCGCCGATCCAGACCTCGCCCGTGCTAGGCGTTTCCAACCCGGCGATGATGCGCAGCAGCGTGGTCTTGCCGCAGCCCGAAGCGCCGAGCAGTACGACGAAGCTCTGGTCGGCGATGTCGAGGTCGATCGAGTGCAGCGCGGTAAAACTGCCGAAGCGCTTGCCCACCGATTTGATACGTATTTCGGCCACTTCTGTCCCTATCGGTTGGCGATGCCCCACATGGAGAGCATGTATTTGCGCACGGCGAAGATGAAGATCAGCGCCGGCAGCACCAGCATGGCGCCGCCCGCGAATTTCAGCGGCAGCGGCGAATAGTCGAGCGTCTGGAGCAGGAAGGCGGTGAGCGTCCGGTTCTGGATCGTCAGCACCGAGGCCGCAAACACCTCGTTCCAGGAAATGGTGAAGGCAAAGACCGCGGACGCCGCGATGCCCGGCAGCACCAGCGGCAGCAGCACCTTGCGGAAACCCTGCCAACGCGTGCAGCCAAGCGTCCAGGCCGCCTCCTCGAACTCCACCGGAATGCCGGAAAAGATCGAGAAGGTCACGAGCACCGAAAACGGCAGCGCCAGCGTCGTATGCACCAGCGCCAGCCCGATGACCGTGTCATCGAGATGCACCTGGATGAACATGACCGCCAGCGGCAGCGCCAGCAGCGGCAGCGGGAAGGCGCGGGTCATCAGCACCAGCATGCGGAAGGCGCTCTTGCCCTTGAACTCGAAGCGCGACAGCGCGTAACCCGCCGGTGCGCCGAGCACGATCGCCAGCACCATTGTTGCGACCGCTGTCAGCACGGAATTGAGCAGCGCCTGCCCGACGCCTTCATAGGTCAGGAAGAAATTGACCGAGCCGAAATCCAGGGTCGGAAACCCCGTCTTCGGGAACCCCTGCACCGCATCCGGCGAGGAGAGCGTATTGACCAAGAGGAGATAGAGCGGCACCAGCACCCAGGCGAGCAGCAGCGCCACCGCCGCGCCATAGAGCCATCGCCCGATGCTGCGGCTCTCCGCGACCGGCCGGGTGAGGTCCGCGGGAATCTCGGCTTCGGCAGCGCTCATGCCCCGGCTCCCTTGGGTACGCGCAGCACGCGCAGATAAACGAGGGTCGCGGCGACCGAAATGGCGAGGATGACCAGCGCATAGCTGGCCGCCACGCCGGAATCGTGCAGCGAGAATTCCCACTGATAGGTTTCGCTCATCAGCATCGGCATGTTGCTGCCGGCGAGCGCCATGACCACGGCGAAGACCTCGAAGGCGTTGATGGTCCTGAGGATCAGCGCCGTCTGGATGCTCGGCCTGAGCAGCGGCAGCGTAACCTTGGTGAAGCGCTTCCAGCGGCCGGCCCCGAAGACCTCGGCGGCTTCGTAATATTCCTTGGGGATCAGCCCCATGCCGGCCACGAGAATGACCATCAGGATCGCCGTGGCGCGCCAGAGTTCGGCAATCACCACAGCCGCGAAGATCATCCAGCCGCCCGCATAGCCGAGGAACAGGATCGGCTGGCTGGTCAGGTGCAGCCCTACCAGCAGCGAATTGAGGAAGCCCGATTGCTCGAAGATGGCGAGCCAGATGATGCCGGCCGCGAGGTCCGACAGGCCCAGCGGAATGGTGAAAATGTAGAGAATGGTGTTGCGGGCCGTCTTGAGCCGCATGACGACGCTCGCCATGGCGAGCGCCATCACCAGCTGCAGCGGCACGACGATGACGGTCAGCAGCAGCGTATTCTGCAGCGCGCCGGGGAATTTCCAGTTGCCGATCATGTTCTGGAAATTGCCCAGCGACAGCGTGCCGTCCGCGTAGAAGGCCTCCGCCACCACCTGCAGGAAGGGGTAGACGAAGAACACCAGCAGGAACAGCGTTGCCGGCAACAGCAGCAGATAGGGCAGCGTCTTGGACGACATCAACTCACCACTCGAGGCAGGAGCGCCCGGGGCGTTGCCCCGGGCCTGGCCTCACGCCCTCAATTGACCGGGCAGGGGCCGTTGGACGGCTTGTCCGGTGCCCAGCACGGCGCCTTGGCCTTCACCATGATGTCGCCGAGCACCTTGCCTTCGTCCTGCAGCACCTGGTGCACATCCTGGTTGGCGAGCACGATACGCTGGAAGGTGTCGATGAAGACCTGGTTGAACTGGCCGCCATAATTGCCGAGCCCCACCGGCAGCAGCACCGGCAAGGCGTCCTTGGCCGCGGTCGTCTTGTTGATCGCATCGCCAAGCGCCTTGGCGGAGGGCGGCAGGTCCGGCGGCAGCGTCGCATCGGTCACCGGATAGAAGCCGGTCGCCTTGATGATGGCCGCCTGCTGGGCCGGCTGCAGGATATAGGCCACGAGCTTCTTGGCCCCGTCCATGTCCGGCGCCGTCTTGGGAATGGCGATGCCGGCGAGCACCGGCATGAAGGCGCGGCCCTTGGGACCGGCCGGCGCCGGGAAGGCGACGAAGTCATTGGGATGAGCGTCGAAGGCCGGCGACAGGCGCGCCACATGGTCGAAGGCGACCCAGACGTCGCCCGTCTGCAGCGGCTCTTCCATGAAATTATAGGTCGTCGAGGCCGGATTGGTGTACTTCCAGAGGTCCTTGAAGGTGTTCCAGGCCTTTTCGGCATCCGCCGAACGGTATTCAGTGACCGCTGACCCCGTATAGGACGGCAGCAGGAAGCCTTCGAAGAAGCGGTGCGACAGCCCTTTCGGGCCGGCCGGGAAGCCGAACCGGGGCGAGCCGGTCTTCTCGGCGATATTCTTCATCCATTCGACCAGCTGGTCATAGGTCAGCGAATCGAGATTGGCGCCGGCCGGCAAATAGGGCAGGGCCTTCTTATTGGCGGCCATCACGTAATTGGCCTGCATCCAGGGCATGAATTTCTGTTCGCTGGTGCCCAGTTTTCCCTGCTCGAGGAAGGCCGGCGTGACCTTGACGCCGCCGAGATCGATCCCCGACAGGTCGGTCCAATAATCGGGATAGCTCGCAAGTTCGCCCTGCAGCCCGCCGACCACGTCGATCGAGCCTTTGCCCGCCTTCATTTCCGCCTCGATACGGGCGATGAACGGGCCGGGATCGGATGCCTGGAAATCGACGCCCGGGAAGCCCGCCAGCACCTGCTCGCGCATCACCTTGGTGGAATCGATCGGCGCCGCCTGGTCCGACCAG
>DASZUI010000161.1:0-1850 GCA_035547675.1 Devosia sp. | reverse complement strand
AATCGAGCTGACGCGGCGCAACATTCCCTTCGTCAAGTTCGGCGGGCTGAAATTCCTCGACAGCGTGCACGTCAAGGACATGCTGGCGCTGCTGCGCTTCGCCGAAAACCCGCGCGACCGCGTCGCCGGCTTCCGCATCCTCACCATGCTGCCCGGCATCGGCCCCGCCTCGGCCGGCAGGCTGCTGGACCAGATCGCCGAAGCGCCCCGTCCCCTCGCCGCGCTGGCCGAAGCCGCCTCGCCCGCCAGGGCGGGCGAGGCCTGGCCGGGCCTCGCGGAACTAATGGCGGAGCTCGGCAGCCGCCGCGCCGGCTGGCCGGCCGAATTCGATCGCGCCCGTACCTGGTACGAGCCCATCGCCGAGCCGCGGCACGACGATTGGCTGCTGCGCCAGCAGGATTTGCTGCAGCTTCAGCAGATCGCCTCGGGCTTTCCGAGCCGCGAACGCTTCCTCACCGAATTGACGCTCGACCCGCCCGACGCGACCAGCGAGGCCGTGCCGCCGCTCAAGGACGAGGACTATCTGATCCTTTCCACCATCCATTCGGCCAAGGGGCAGGAATGGCGGTCCGTGCATGTGCTCAACGTCGCCGATGGCGGCATCCCCTCCGACCTCGGCATGGGCACGCCGGAGGAGATCGAGGAGGAGCGCCGCCTGCTCTATGTCGCCATGACGCGGGCCCGCGACCATCTGCATTTGATCGTGCCGCAGCGTTTCTATGTCCGCCAGCAGCGGCCTGATGGCGACCGGCACCTCTATGCGCAGCGCAGCCGCTTCATCGACAAGGCCATGCTGCCGCTCTTCGACGACATCTTCTGGCCGCCCCTGCCCAAGCTCGCCACAACCGCCCCACAGCCCGGCGCGGCGCGGCTTGATCTCGGCGCCACCATGCGCTCCATGTGGGCGAAATAGTCAGCGGAGACCTCTATGGCCAAGGGAACCCCGGCGACCGCGGCGCTGGAACAGGCCGGCGTGCCGTTCACGCTCGCAACCTATGACTACGATCCCGATGCCGACCGTATCGGCCTCGCTGCCGCCGCGGCGCTGGGCGTTTCGCCCGCCATCGTGCTCAAGACGCTGATGGCCGAGGTGGACGGCAAGCCGGTCTGCGTCGTCGTGCCCTCCGACCACGAAGTGTCGATGAAAAAGCTGGCCGCGGCCTTCGGCGGCAAATCCGCCCAGATGCTCAAGCCCGACGCCGCCGAACGCCTCACCGGCTACAAGGTCGGCGGCATCAGCCCCTTCGGCCAGCGCCGGAAGGTGCCGACGGCCATCGAGGAAACGGCTTTGTCGAACGAAGCGGTTTTCATCAATGGCGGCCAGCGCGGATTACAGGTGCGGCTGAACCCCGCCGATGCGCTCAAGGCCTTGGGCGCGAAGGCGGCGGCGCTGATTAGCTAATAAATGTTCGAAGCGAGGCGCTCTTTATCGCTCCCCCTTGTGGGGAGGGTGGCGGCAGCCGGGTGGGGGTACCGACGCGCGCTAGCGTTTGCGGAAAAGAACCCCCACCCGACCCCTTCGGGGCCACCCTCCCCACAAGGGGGAGGGAGAAGGTGCCCTATTCCGTCCTCAGGAACGACGCCGGCCGGGTGGACAGCGCACCCCAGGTCGTCACCGCCCCGGTCGCGATGGTCAGCACCACGGTCAGCACGATGACCAGCAGGATCAGCGGAATATCGACCCCATAACCCACCTGCAGCGCATAGACGGTGATCGTCCACGCCCCGATCACCCCGAGCACCGCCGCCAGCAGCGCCGCGAAGGCGCCGAGGATGCCGTATTCCAGCACGAAGGCCTTGATCACGTCGCCGCGCGTCGCGCCGAGCACCTTGTTGATGACCGCGTCCGC
>DASZUI010000160.1:0-47336 GCA_035547675.1 Devosia sp. | reverse complement strand
TGCGCCGTGGCGAGCGTCGCCGTGAGCGTCGCCACCTGGTTCTGCAAATCGGCCGAATTGGACCGCTCGAGCTGCAGCATGCTGGTGAGCTCGGCAATCTGCGAATTGAGCTTGGTGAGCGCGGTATCCTTGCCCTTGATCTGCTGGCCCAGGAAGAACTGCGCCACCATGAACAGCGACAGCAGGAAGATGATGACCAGCAGCAGGCTGGACAGGGCGTCGACGAACCCCGGCCAGTAATTGGTCACCTGCCCCCGGCGCATGCGGGAAGACGGCATCGCTCAGGCTCCCTCGCCGACCGCAGGACAGAAGGTCGCTTGCGGCACCATCAGCCCCGCTTCTCCCGGCTTTCGCGCTCGTCCTCGCCCTCGCGCAGCAGCGCCTCGATGAGGTCGCGCAGCTTGCGGTTGGTCGCCGCCTGCTCGTCGATATGCGAGCGCAGATCCTCCTGTTCGGCGCGAATATGCTTCACCAGTCCGTCGATGCCGCGCGCCAGTTCCGCCATGGCGCGGATGGCGTTCTGCTGCGAATCCGAGCGCTGCATGGTGGTGCCGAGCTGCTCGAACATGGCCTGGATTTCCCCGCTCGGCACGCCCAGTCCCGAGGCCTGCATGGCGGTCACCGGATGGTCGAGCTCGGTCATGGAGGTCATCCAGTCCTCGAGATCGGTGAAGAAGGCGTTCTGCGCCTGGCTCGTCTGCAGATCGAGGAAGCCGAGGATCAGCGAGCCCGCAAGACCGAACAGCGAGGCGGAAAAGGCCGTGCCCATGCCCGAGAGCGGCAGCACCAGCCCTTCCTTGAGATTGTTGAACAGTGTCGCCGTATCGCCCGAACTGGCGTCGAGGTTCTGGATCACCGTCGCGACCGACGTCACCGTCTGCAAGAGGCCATAGAACGTGCCCATCAGCCCCAGGAAAACCAGCAGGCCCGTCAGATAGCGCGAAGTGTCCTTCGCCTCGTCCAGCCGGTTGCCGACCGAATCGAGGATCGAGCGCATATTGGACGGCGTAATCACCGATTCACCGATGCGGTCGCGCAATATGCCGGCGACCGGCGCCAGCAGCACCGGCGGCCGCGTATTGTTGGTAGTGCCGTCCTGCAGCGAATTCACCCATTTGATTTCCGGGAACAACCGGATGACCTGCCGGAAGCTCAAGAAGATTCCAACCGCCGCCGCCAGTAGAATCATCGAATTGATGAACGGATTCGCCCAGAAGAACAGCACGATCTGGGGCCACATGATCAGCGCGACCAGAGCGATAATAATCAAGAAAATCAGTATCTTGACGAGATATACGAACGGGCTGGCCAGATGGTAGGGGTCGTAAGCTTGGGCCATGGGCCTGATCTGGTTGGAGCTGATGCGCGAAGTCTAGTCACACCGCCGGGGGCGTGACAATGGTTTGCCGCCGGCTGCTCACCGGCACGCGCAATGGGAATGAGGTCCTATAGCGCTGCAATTGCGGCGGGAGAATGGTCCCCAGCCATTCGCCAGCCATTCGGCTGGACCTGGTTTTTCGATGCGGGCAGGTAGGGTGCGCATGGCCCATGGTTCGAGGCTCGGCTCTCGCCTCGCACCTCACCATGAGGTCGTGGAAGCAAACACTAACCTCATCCTGAGGTGCGCCCGAAGGGAGCCTCGAACCATGGGCAGCGCGCGCCGTGCCCGCTGCTGGATTCCGGCCTTCGCCGGAATGACGGCGGGGCGGGGGCAAGGCGGTGCCCTGTTCCCGAGGGCGGGGGCAAGGCCGTGCCTGTTCCACGACGTCATTCCGGCGCAGGCCGGAATCCAGAAGCAGGCGCGCACCCGCCATTCGGGCGCAGCCCTCATGGCCTTCTCCGCTGAAATCGCTGCACTGGAGCGATTTCGCCCTTCGGGCCGCGTCGAAGCCTCCGCTGCGACCCGGATCATCTGCAACAGCCATGCCTGCGGCATTGGCGAGGCTCCGTCCCGGAGCGGGTAGTCCGCATTAGGTGAGACAAAGCCTCGCCAATGCGATCGGCTTGAGAAGGGATGACGACTTACAAAGTCCGGCCTGGGCCCAGTCCGGAACCGGCCTGCCCGGCCGCGCCACTGCCGGCGCCTCGCGGGCATTTGGGCGAGGGGTGCAGTCGTCGCCCGGCCGATCGATCCTTCTGCCTCGGGATCACGGTATCCGCATCCCCCCGGACCGGGACGACTCCCGGTCCACCGACCGTCCCCCGCGAACCGTTCGTCGCGATCCCGCAGTTTGCGGGGGACGGCAGGAGGATAAGGGAGGCGTTCGGGGGTGGGGATAAGTTTCGGGCGGAGCCAGGCTCCTTCACCCGGATTGCTGGCGCAAGCGGAGAAGGCCCCCACACCCGGCGCTCACGCGCCCACCACTACCCCCGAGGGAGAGGTGATGTGGCGGCGAGGCGGTGCCCCCTTCTTCACCTCTCTCTTGGGGGAGAGGTCGGCCGAAGGCCGGGTGAGGGGGCCTTGGGCAGTGCGCGTTGCTGGATTCCGGCCTTCGTCGGAATGACGGCGGGGGTGGGGCAAGGCCGTGCCCATGCGACGGCGGGGAGGAGGCGAGGTCCGGTCAAATTCCACAGTGTCATTCCGGCGAAGGCCGGAATCCAGCCGCGCGCGCTGCCCATGGTTCGAGGCTCGGCCTTCGCCTCGCACCTCACCATGAGGTCGAGTTAAATTCCACCGACCTCATGGTGAGCCTGTCGAACCATGGGCCACGCGCACTCTACCTGCCCACATTGAAAGTCCGACGCCATTCGGGCATAGCCCTCATGGCCTTCTCGCCTAAAATCCCTCCACCGGAGGGATTTTGCCGCTGCGCGGCCGGCTCGAAGTCCAGCCGAATGGCTGGTTGCATGGCGGCATCAGAGGACTATGCTGGCGGCGTGCGCGGGGCGTGCGCGAAAGAGGTTTTCATGCAGGACATCGTCGTTCCGAGGCGTATTGCGCTGCCCGCCAATGGTCCGGCGCATGGCGAGAGCGTCGGGCTGTTCGACCTGCTGCAGGCCGGGATCGACGAGGGCGTGCCGCAGGCGCTGGTGACCCTTGTCGAGGTCGAGGGCGGCGCCTCGCGCGCCATCGGCACGCAGATGGCGGTGCTCGCCGATGGCCGCTACGCCGGCTATGTCTCGGGCGGATGCGTCGAGGCGGCGGTGGCCGCCGAGGCGATGAAGGCGATCGCGGCGGGCGAGGATACGATCCTGCGCTTCGGGGTCGGTTCGCCCTTTTTCGACATCAAGCTGCCCTGCGGCGGCAGCATCGAATTGCATGTGCACGCCTGCCCCGATCCCAAGCTGGTGGCCGAGGTGCGGCGGCGCTTGCGCGAACGCGCGGCCTTCGCCGTCGAGTTCGTGCCCGCCGAGGGCGCGGCGCAGGTGATCGGCCAGGTCGCGCCGGGCAAGCGCACCGGCTGGCGCGACGAGAGCTTCCTGCGCTGCTATGCGCCGGTGACGCGGCTGCTGCTGATCGGGCGCGGCGCGGAGATCGAGCAGGCGGTGCGCATCGGCACGGCCGCCGGGCTCGACATCGTGGCCCTCTGCGCCGACGAGCAAAGCCTGGCGACGGCCGAGGGACTGGGCGCCACCGCCCTGCTGCTCACCAGCCCGCGCGATGTGCCGGACCTGCCGGCGGACGCCTGGACCGCCACGATTTTTCTCTTCCACGATCACGACTGGGAGCCGGTGCTGCTCGCGGCGGCGCTCAAGACCGATTGCTTCCTGGTGGGCGCCATGGGCAGCCGCCGCGCTCATGGCCAGCGCCGCGAGCGGCTGCTGGCCGCAGGGGTCGGCCAGCCGGCGATCGAGCGCATCAGGGGACCGATCGGCCTGTTCGGTCCGGCGCGCGATGCGGCCTCGCTCGCCATTTCGATTCTCGCCGAAGTTACCGAGCGGCGTATCGCCTTCGACGCCCCGTGAGCCGTATCGCCGCGCTGCTGCTGGCGGCGGGACTTTCGCGCCGCTACGGCCCCGAAGACAAGCTCGCGGCCCCGTTCGCCGGCCGCCCGCTCGCCGCCCATGCCGCCGAAACGCTCGCCGGCCTGCCCCTGGCGGAAAAGTACGCCGTCTGCGCCTCGGAGGAGGGCCTCGTGCCGGCGATGCTGCGGGCCAGCGGCTTCGCGATTCTCCTCAACCCCGCGCCTGAGGACGGGCAGGGAAGCTCGCTCGCCATCGGCGCGACATATGCCGCGAGCCGGAATCTCGACGGGCTCCTGGTGGCGCTCGCCGACATGCCGCTGGTGCCGCGCGCCCATTTCGAGGCCATGCTGGCGCGCTTCGGCGCGGCACCCGGCCCCATCGCCTCCACGGATGGCGCCTATCGCGGGCCCCCGGCGCTTTTTCCCCGCGCGCTTTTCCCGGCCCTGATCGGCATGACGGGCGATGCCGGCGCCAGGCGCCTGCTGGCGGCGGCGAGCTTTATCGAGGCGACGCCGCGCGAACTCATGGATTTCGACACGCCGGCCGATTTCGGCCGCGCCGCCGCGGTTCCTCCCGGCGCGTCATTGGATTAGAGTGTCGAACCCGAGCGGCGGCGGTTGCGTTCTCAGAACGAGAGGTTCCAATGCCCGACAAGCTGTCGACCTATCGTGCCAAGCGCGATTTTTCCAAAACCGCCGAGCCCAGCGGCGCGGCTGCGGCCAAGACAGCCCCGCGCCTGCGCTTCGTCATCCAGAAGCATGACGCGACGCGCCTGCATTACGATTTCCGCCTCGAACTCGACGGCGTGTTCAAATCCTGGGCGGTGACGCGCGGCCCCTCGCTCGATCCGGGGGAGAAGCGCCTCGCCGTGGAGGTCGAGGACCATCCGCTCGACTATGGCGATTTCGAAGGTACGATCCCCAAGGGCCAGTATGGCGGCGGCACGGTCGAGCTCTGGGATCGTGGCTATTGGCAGCCGGAGGGCAGCAAATCGCCCGAGCGCCAGCTCGCCGATGGCGAACTGAAATTCACCCTCGAAGGCGGCAAGCTGGGCGGCAGCTGGGTGCTGGTGCTGATCAAGAACGATAGGACGCGCGCCAGCAAATCGCGGACCACGAGGAACAATTGGCTGCTCATCAAGCACCGCGACGACTTCGCCCGCCCGGGCGACGACGACGCGCTGCTCAAGGAGCAGGACCGCTCCATCGCCTCCGGCCGCAATCTCGAGGAGATCGCGGCCGGCGAGGGCGCGGCGCCCACGCCCTTCATGCAGGCCGGCGCCGATCTCGATCCCGCCGCCATCTGGCACTCCAATCGCGGCGCGGCCGCCGAGGCGCGCAGGAGCCGCAGCACCAGCCGCAAGCGCGCGCCCAAGGCCCCGCAGGGCGAGATCGCCGACGCGCTGCCCGATTTCATCGAGCCCGAGCTCTGCCGCAGCGTCGAGCGACCGCCCGCCGCCGAAGGCTGGCTGCACGAGATCAAGTTCGACGGCTATCGCGTGCAGATGCGGATCGAGGGTGGCAAGACGACCCTCAAGACCCGCGCCGGCCTCGACTGGACCGCGAAATTCGCCGCCATTGCCGAAGCCGGAACGAAGCTGCCCGACGCCATCATCGATGGCGAGATCGTCGCGCTCGACGACAATGGCACGCCCGATTTCGCCGCCCTGCAGGCGGCGCTCTCCGAGGGCCGCACGGACGACCTCATCTTCTACGCCTTCGACCTGCTGTTCGACGGCCGCGAGGATTTGCGCAATCTGCCGCTGGTCGAGCGCAAGGCGCGGCTCGAGCCGCTGCTCAGGGCCGCCGGGTCGCCCGTCCTGCGCTATGTCGAGCATTTCGAGACCGGCGGCGACGCCATATTGCAATCGGCCTGCCGGCTGTCGCTGGAGGGCATCGTTTCCAAGCGCGCCAATTCGGCCTATGTGTCGGGCCGCTCCGACAATTGGGTGAAATCGAAGTGCCGCGCCGGCCATGAGGTGGTGATCGGCGGCTGGACGACCACCGAGGGCAAGTTCCGCTCGCTGCTGGTGGGGGTCCACCGCGGCGAGCACTTCGTCTATCTCGGCCGCGTCGGCACCGGCTATGGCGCCGCCAAGCTCAAGACGTTGCAGCCGGCGCTGCAATCGGTGGCCGCGGACAAATCTCCCTTCACCGGCCAGGGCGCGCCGAAAAAGGCCGCCAATATTCATTGGGTGAGGCCCGAGCTGGTCGCCGAGATCGAGTTCGCCGGCTGGACCTCGGACGGCATGGTGCGGCAGGCCGCCTTCAAGGGCCTGCGGCAGGACAAGCCGGCCGACGAAGTCGAGGCGGAACTGCCGGCCCCCGCCGAGGAAACTGCCGGCGCGCCATCCGAGCCGGTGCCGGCCGATAAAGGCAAGCCCATCGTCATGGGCATCGTCATCAGCCGGCCGGACAAGCAGCTCTGGCCGGATGCCGGCGACGGCACGCCCGGCACCAAGCTGGAGCTGGCGCGCTATCTCGAGAGCGTCGGCGACTGGATGATGCGCCACATCAAGGGCCGGCCCTGCTCGATCATCCGGGCGCCCGAGGGCATCGACGGCGAAAAATTCTTCCAGCGCCACGCCTCGCCCGGCATGTCGAACCTGCTCGATACCGTCGAGGTATTCGGCGACCACAAGCCCTATCTCGAAGTGAACCGCGTCGAGGGTTTGGCGGCGCTGGCCCAGATCGCCGCCATGGAATTCCACCCCTGGAACTGCCAGCCCGGCTCGCCCGAAGTGCCGGGCCGGCTGGTGTTCGATCTCGATCCCGGCCCCGACGTGGCGTTCTCCGAGGTCGTCGCGGCGGCGCTCGAAATGAAATCGGTGCTGGAGGACCTGGGGCTCGTTGCTTTCTGCAAGACCACGGGCGGCAAGGGCATCCATGTCGTAACCCCGCTCGCCACGGCCAAGCGCAGCAAGCTCGACTGGCCGACGGCCAAGGAATTCGCCCGCGAAGTCTGCCGCCGCCTCGCCGCCGACGCCCCCAACCGCTATCTCATCAACATGTCCAAGAAGCTGCGACCGGGCCGCATCTTCCTCGACTATCTGCGCAATGACCGCATGTCGACGGCGGTGGCGCCGCTCTCGCCCCGGGCGCGGCCGGGGGCTACCGTCTCCATGCCGCTCACCTGGGACGAGGTGACGCCCAAGCTCGACCCGACGAAATTCACCATCCGCACGGCGCCGGCCCTGATCGCCAAGAGCACGGCCTGGGCGGATTATTGCGACAGCGAAAGACCGCTCGAGGCGGCGATCAAGAAGCTCGGGCGGATGAAGGTTGCAGCATAGGGAGTGTTTCCATGGCGCGGCGCGCATTCTGGCGGGGTTATCTGAAACTGTCGCTGGTGACCTGCCCGGTCGCCATGAACCCGGTCGTCTCCGAAAGCGAAAAGGTGCGCTTTCATACCCTCAACCGCCAGACCGGCCACCGCATCCAGTCGCGCTATGTCGACGCCGTGACCGGCAAGCCCGTCGATGGCGAGCAGCAGGTCAAGGGCTACCCCCGCGGCGAGGACGAATATGTGATGCTCGAGGACGAGGAGCTGGACGAGGTCGCCCTCGAAAGCACCCGCACCATCGACATCGACATGTTCGTGCCCAAGGCCTCGATCGACTGGATCTGGTACGACGTGCCGCATTTCCTGCTGCCCGACGACGAGGTGGGCGAGGAGGCCTTTTCGGTGATCCGCGAGGCCATGCGGGCGACCGAAACGGTCGGCATTTCGCGCCTCGTGCTTTATCGCCGCGAGCGCGCCGTGCTGCTCGAGCCGCGCGACAAGGGCATCATTCTGTGGACGCTGCGCTATGGCGACGAGGTGCGCAACGAGGCCGGCTATTTCGCCGGCGTCGACGGCGAGCCGGACGCCAAAATGCTCAAGCTGGTCACCGACCTCATCGAAAAGCGCAAGCAGCCCTGGTCGCCCAAGCTGGTCGAAGACCCGGTGCAGGAAAGGCTGCTCGACATCATCAAGGCCAAGCAGAAGGGCAAGCCGCGCGCCAAGGCAAAGGCGGCGCCGGAAAAGCCGAACAATGTCATCGATTTGACCGAAGCGCTACGGCGGAGCCTGGGGGAGAAGCCGAAGCGGTAAGGGCTGCCGACGCTGTGCCCGGCCCCATGCACGGCGCCCGCCTTTCGCAGCGGATAGGTAGAAGCGCGCGGCCCATGGTTCGACAGGCTCACCATGAGGTCTGGGGTAACCCGTCAGCACTACCAACCTCATCCTGAGCCTGTCGAAGGATGGGCAGCACACTCTCCACCTGCCCACCTCGAAAGGACGGTCCAGCCGAATGGCTGGCTACCCCGCCTTCCGCATCCCGCCGGCGCTTTGCCGGAGCGCTTCCAGCAGCTGGTTCGGCTTGGTCGCCGGCGCCGGCTTGGGTTTGGCGGGAATCTTGCGGCCTTCGATCTTGGCGCGCACCAGTTCGGCGAGCGCCGCCTCGTAGCGGTCGTCGAATTTCTCGGGCTCGAACGTGCCGGCCTTGGTGGAGATAATGTGCCGGGCGAGGTCCAGCATCTCGCCCTCGATCTTGAGGTCGGGAATATCGCGGAAAGCCTCGGCAGCCGAGCG
The DNA here is from genome assembly GCA_035547675.1 of Devosia sp. Classification (GTDB taxonomy): domain Bacteria; phylum Pseudomonadota; class Alphaproteobacteria; order Rhizobiales; family Devosiaceae; genus DASZTU01. The sequence continues at coordinate 38,858 of DASZUI010000160.1, read as the reverse complement.
CACTTCGTAGTCGAAATTGAGCGTGGTCGCCACGAGCCCGCTGTCATGCGCCGTGATCATCACCGGCCTGAGCCGCCGGAACAGCACGGTGCGCGCCACGGCGCCGACCTTCTGCTGGCGCATCCCCTCGCGCAGCAGGGCGAAGGCTTCCTGCGCGGCGGGAGTCGACGGGGCGAGGTAATAGGGCCGGTCGAAATAGGTGTCGTCCACCTCCTCGAGCCCGATAAAGGCCTCGACATCGAGCGTCTTGTCGCTCTCGGGTACCGCCTCGGCGATTTCCTCGGGCTCGAGCACGATGTAGTCGCCCGCGCCCGTCTCGTAGCCCTTCACCTGGTCGGCGGCCTCGACCGGCTTTCCCGTCTCCTCGTCCACATATTCGCGGTGGACGCGGTTGCCGGTCTTGCGGTTGAGAATATGGAAGGCGATGCGCTCGGAGGTGGAGGCGGCGGTATAGAGCGACACCGGGCAGGTGACCTCCGCCACCTTCAGCACGCCTTTCCAGTTCGCTCGTGGCATCAACGCGCCTCCGCCGTACTCGCTGGATAAGTCAACGGCCGGGTCGGGTGGCCCGTTCCGCATAGGCACTTGCAACCGCTTCGGCCGCCGCGCCGAGACCGGCCGGCCGGCCCAGCCCACGCAGGGCGAGGCCATATCCTATCACATTGGCGAGGACGTCGGGAAAATTCGCCCGCGACCCCGTGTGGTCGAGCCGCACCAGCCGGTCGCGTACTTCGCCGAAGCCCGGCGTCAGCACGGCGCCGAACCGCGCGGCCGCGGCGATCAGCTCGTCCGGGTCGATGCCCTGCGGTATCGGCGCAGCGGTCGCCAGGTTCGAAGCCTGCGCGGCATCGCCGACCCAGGGAGCATAACCCAGCGCCGAAATGCCGGCGCGGCTCGCGATACCGGCGAGCCGGTGCCGCGCGATGCGGCTCTCCAGCCCCTCGGCTTCGAGGCCGTCGACCGCCGCGTCCAGTGCCCAGAATTCGAGCGCCGACGGCATGCCGGGCACCGCGCCCCGGCCTTTGTCGAGCCAGTTGGCCTTGATGTCCCCGAGCGACAGGTTCGACGGCGACGGCGCGCCGGCCGCCGCCACGGCCTGCCAGGCAGCCGGGCTCACCGTCACGACCGACAGCCCCGCCGGACCGCCCGCCGATTTCTGCGGGCCGGTGATGCAGACATCGATCCCGAGCGCATCGACAGCGAGCGCGTGCCCGGCGAAGGAGGCAACCGCATCGACCACCAGCAGCGCGCCGCGCGCCTTCACCAAGGGCGCAATCGCCTCCAGCGGATTGAGAATGCCCGAGGAGGTTTCGGCATGCACCATCGCGACGAGGTCGAGCTGCGGCAGCGCATCGAGCGCCTGCCGCACGGCCTCGACCGCAATCGGCCGACCGGCTTCGGCGCGGATTTCATGCACCACCACCCCGCCCCGCCTCAGCCATTGCCCGAAGAAGCCGCCATAGGGGCTGGTGACGATATTGGCGGCAACCATGCCGGGCCGCGCGAGGCTGGTGGCGACGGCTTCGAGCGCCAGGATCGCCTCGGCCTGCACGAAGACCAGATCGTTCCTGGTGCCGAGCAGCCGCTTCAGCCGGTCGGCCAGCGGCGCATAGCGCTCGGCGGGAAAGGCCGGCGGATCGAGCAGGGGATTATAGGCCGGCATGAACGAACCCTTTTATATTACGCGCTTCATGCCCCGCGCCGCAGCACCAGCCGGTACAGCAGGCCCGCAACGCCGAGAATGACCATGGTGAAGATGAAAACCGCCACCGCCGCCGCATAGACGGCGGGCGAGGGTCCATATTGCAAACTGCCATAGAGATAGACCGGCAGCGTGTTGATCTGCGGGGTCGTCAGGAAGGACGAGACCACCAGATTGTCGAAGGAAAACACATAGCTCATCAGCGCCCCAGCCAGGATCGCCGGGGCGAGATGCGGCAGCACCACGAACCACAGCGCCTGCCAGCGATTGGCCCCGAGATCGGCCGCCGCCTCGTCGAGCCGCCGGTCGAGCGTCAGCACCCCGGCCCTGACGATCAGCGCCGTCACCGAAATGGCGAGCGGCGTGATGCCGAAGATCAGCGTCAGCATGGAGAGCCGGAACCCGGTCACCGCATAGAAGAGCAGCAGCGACACGCCGGTCACCGTCTCCGGTACGATGAGCAGGATATAGGTGAGCCCCGTGAGGAACCGCCGCATCCGCGCGCTCGGATGGCGCACCAGCGCATAGCCCAGCGCCGAGCCGATCACGACCGAAATCAGCGCCGACCAGAACGAGGCGGCAAGGCTCGTGGTGATGGCGCCGCGCAGCGATCGGTTGGCCCAGGCCGAGGCGAACCAGTCCAGCGTCCAGCCGGTGAAGATCGAGGTCTGCTTGCCCGCCGTGCCGATATTGAAGGCATAGACGATCGAGGTGACGATCGGCGCGAAAAGAAAGATCACGACGGCCGCGTACCAGAGCGCCAGCACCACATGGGAGGTGCGCTGGCCGGCGGTGACGGGCGCGCCGCTCATGCCGCGATCTCCGCGAAGCCACGGGTCAGCCGCGCCAGCAGGGCCACGATCACCGCCACGGCGACGAGCACCAGCACCGCCATGGCCGAACCCAGCGCATAATTCTGCGAGTCCAGGTATTGCGAGGAAATCGCCTGCCCCATCAGCACGCCGCGCCCGCCGCCGAGCAGGGTGGGAATGACGAGTTCGCCCAGCATGGGCACGCCGGTCAGCAGCGCCGCCGTGGCGATGCCCGGCCGCGAGAGCGGCAGGGTGACGTTGAGGAAGGTCTGCCAGGGCGCGGCGCCGAGGTCGCGACTCGCCTCGGCCAGCCGCCCGGGAATTCGGATCAGCACCAGATAGAGCGGCACGATGGCGATCGGCAGATAGGCATAGACCATGCCGATAAAGACCGCCGTCTGCGTATCCATCACGTCGAGCGGCCCCTGATGCAGGCGCAGCGTATTGAGGACCGCCTCCACCGCGCCGCCCCGCGCCAGCAGGATCTGCCAGCTCATCACCCGGATCAGGAAGCTGGTGAAATAGGGCACCAGCACCAGGGCGAGGGCGATGCCGCGATGCCGCCCGGCATGGCGGGCGATGAAATAGGCCGCGGGATAGGCGACCGCGAGACAGAGCACGCAGCCGGTCGCGGCGAACTGCAGGGTTCGCAGGAAGGCCTGCAGGTAGAAGCCGGAAAGCGCCTGCCGGTAATTGTCGAGCGTGAAGCCGAGCGCGACAGCGCCGAACTCGGCGTGCCCGAAGGAAAACACCACCGTGAAGGCGAGCGGCGCCAGGAAGAACAGCGCCAGCCATAGGGTCGGCAGCGCCGCCAGCAGATGGTCGAAGACCCGCACGACCCGCCGCGGCATCGCGGCGGCACGGGAATTGTCGAGCGCTGGAGCGGTGGTGGTGGACATGGGGCAAGTAAACTGGATTCCCGCCTTCGCGGGAATGACGAAGTGAATGGGGTGGGAGGTCAACAGAGCGGTCCCCTCCCCCTTGTGGGGCTTTGGAGCGACCCGAAGGGGCAAATCGATCCGGTGGATCGATTTGAGCGGAAAAGGCCTCGGCAGAGGCAGGGGTGGCGGCAGCCGGGTGGGGGTATAACGCGCGCCGGCGCTTGCGGAAGGACCCCCACCCGACCCCTTCGGGGCCACCCTCCCCACAAGGGGGAGGGATAAGAAGCGGCACCCTACCTGCCCACATCGAAAATCAGGTCCAGCCGAATGGCTGGGTTAGGCCCCCGCGGCGGCTTGCACCTGGTTCTGGATGTCCTGGTAAACCGCCTGGGTCGCCGGGTTCACCACATAGGCGGTGAGGGCCGAGAAATCGACGCCGGGGCCGCCGAAGATCAGCGCCGATTCCTTGAGGTCGGCGGGCATCTTCTGCTGCAGGCCGGCGATGGCGGCGGGGTAGCCGATATAGGCGGTTTCCTTGACCTGGATGTCGGGCGTCAGGAAGAAGTTGAGGAACTGGTAGGCATTGTCGAGGTTCGGCGCGCCCGCGGCGATGGCGTAGCTGTCGACCCAGATTTCCGAATGCGGGCCCGGCACCACCCATTTCAGCTTCGGGTTCTGCAATATGGCGTTGCGCGCCGCCGACTGGTTCGCCTGCGCCATGACGATGGCGCCCGAGGCCATGGCCGCCGGATCGAAGGCGCCGAAGGTCTTCACGTTCTTGGCGAAGTCGATCATGATCTTGCCCGCCTCGCGGATTTCGTCGGCGCTGGCGGTGTTCCAGTTCTTGCCCTCGATCCAGAGCGCCGGGCCGACCGTTTCGGTCGCCGATTTGGTGAGGCGGATCTTGCCGGTCACATTGGGCTTGGAGCCGGCATCGATGAAGTCCTGCCAGGTCTTGATCTCGCCGCCCACGGCCGCCGGGTCATAGACCACGCCGAGCAGGCCCCAGTCCTTGGGGATCGTGTATTTATTGCCGGGGTCGTAATCCTTGTTGAGCAGGCTCTGGTCGAGGGCGCTGAAATCGACCTTGCTGCGGTCGAGCGGCTGGATCAGGTTCTTGGCGGCGAGCTGCTGCACCCAGCCCGAGCTCGGCACCACGATGTCGAAGCCGGAGCCCGCCGGGCTATTGAGCTTGGCGAACATGGTCTCGTCGGCATTGTAGGTGGTGATGTTGACCGCAATCCCCGTCTTCTTGGTGAAGGCGTCGAGGTCGTCCTGCGAGAAATAGTCCGGCCAGGTATAGATGTTGACGCTGCCGGCGGCGCGGGCGGTCCCGGCGGGCAACAAGCCCGACAGCGCCGCGGCGGCGGGCGCGGCGCCCATCATCGCGAGCAGCGAACGGCGGCTGAGGCCGGCGCGAAGCGGGGAAGGAAGCGGCATGGCGAATATCCTTTCTGTTATGGCGCGGGGGGCGGCCGGGTCGCGGCGTCGGGCCGATAGACGCGGGTGGATGCCGCATCGAATGCCACGAAGACCTCGTCCCCCGGGTGGAAATCATGGGCGGGATGCTCGGCGCGGCGCATCAGCGCCTCGAATTCGAGGCCCTGCGGCGTGGCGGCGCGCAGCCTGAGCGACGGCCCGATGGCGACGAGGTCGGCGAGCCGCGCCGGAATGCGGTTGATCCTCCCGCTGGCGGGCGGCGCCGCGGCCGGCTCGATGCGCGTGGCTTCAGGGCGAACGACGACCAGCGCCGGCTCGCCGCCCTTGAGATCGGGCGCCACGTGATCGGTCGATACCGGGCCGAAGGGGGTCGCCACCGAGCTGCGCGAGCCCGGCCCGCCCACCGTGCCGGCAAAGCTGTTGGCCCCGCCGATGAACAGCGCCACCCAGGCATTGGCCGGCCGGTCGTAGATCGAGGCGGGGTCGCCGATCTGCTCGATCCGCCCGTCGCGCATCACCGCGAGCCGGTCGGCCATGCCGAAGGCCTCGTCTTGGTCGTGCGTCACATAGATGAAGGTCGCGCCCAAGGTCGATTGCACGCGGCGCAGTTCGCGCTGCAATTCCTCGCGCAGCTTGCGGTCGAGCGCCCCCAGCGGTTCGTCGAGCAGCAGCACCGCCGGCCGGTTGGCGAGGGCCCGCGCCAGCGCCACGCGCTGCTGCATGCCCCCCGACAATTCCGAGGGCAGCCGCTTTCCGGCCGAGCCGAGATGCACCAGCTCCAGCAATTCGCGCGCCCGCGCCTCCCGCTCGGCGCGGGAAACCCCGTGCATGCGCGGGCCGAAGGTGATGTTGTCGAACACCGAAAGGTGCGGAAACAGCGCGTAGCTCTGGAAGACCGTGTTCACGTCGCGCCGCTCGGGCGGCAACGCGGTGACATCTTCGCCGGCGATCAGCACGCGCCCGGCATCGGGCAGCTCGAACCCGCCGATCAGCCGCATGGTCGTCGTCTTGCCCGAACCGGAGGGGCCGACAATGGCAAGGAATTCGCCCTGCGCCACCTCCAACGAGAGGTCGGCGATCACCGGCCGGTCATAGCTCTTGCTGACCCGCTGCAGCGATACGGCAGGCGTTGAACTGGACTTCTGCATCGGCTGCCGGCTGGCGGGCTGTGGTAACGCGGCCGTTATTATCGGAAGCGGGTGTCCCCGAGTCCAGCGCCGTGGAAGGGCGCGATTTCTGTCCGCCACCGGGGCGAGCAAAATTTTTCTCCCCACCACCGCGCCGCGGCGACGCGGGCGGAACCACGCCGCTGCCGCGACATTGCCTCAGGGCAGGAAATGGCGGGGCCGTGCCATGGAATTCGACGGAAAGATCGCCCTCGTGACCGGCGCCGGCTCGGGCCTCGGCGCCGCCGCGGCGATACGTCTCGCCAAGGGCGGGGCCGATCTTGTGCTGCTGAGCCGCAGCGCCGACGAGCTGCAGCAGGTGGCGCGCCAGATCGGTGCCGAGGGCCGCCGTGCCGTCATCGCCGTCGCCAGCGTGGACGACGCCAAGGCGATGGAGGACGTCTTCGCCCGGATCGGGCACGAATTCGGCCGGCTCGACGTGCTCTTCGCCAATGCCGGGGTGAACGGCGCCTGGGCGCCCATCGACGAGCTCACCCCCGAGGAATGGGACGAGACGCTGGCGATCAACCTGCGCGGCACCTTCCTCAGCCTCAAATATGCGGTGCCGCTGATGAAGGCCCAGGGCGGCAGCATCGTCATCACCGCCTCGATCAACGGCACGCGCACCTTCACCACCGCCGGCGCCTCGGCCTATGCCAGCTCCAAGGCCGGCCAGTTCGCGCTCGGCCAGATGGCGGCGCTGGAGCTGGCCCGCTACCGGATCCGCGTCAACGTCATCTGCCCCGGCGCCATCGAAACCGAGATCAGCGACAACACCCATCAGCGCCATACCGAACGGGCCAAGGTGCCGGCCGAATTTCCCGAAGGCACCGTGCCCTTGACCAGGGGCAAGGCCGGCACCGCCGAGGAGGTCGCCGAACTCGTCGCCTTCCTCGCCTCCGACCGCGCCCGGCACATCACCGGCACGCCCGTCTGGATCGACGGCGCCCAGTCGCTGCTGGTGTAGGCGAATTCAATTAAACTGGATTCCCGCCTTCGCGGGAATGACGGCAGTGGGTGGACGAGGGTCCTACCAAATTCCACATCGTCATTCCCGCGAAGGCGGGAATCCAGTTTTGTTTCCGCAATCCTCACGCGAACCGGACCGTCACCTCGGGCCCATCCCCGATCCGCACCGAGATCAGCGATGGCATGGGCACCGGCACGATGCCGCACAGCGCCCCCGTGGTGATCACCATGCCGGCCTTGGGCACCACGCTTTTCCAGCCGTCCCGCCCCAGCATGGCGAGCGGGCGCAGCACGTCGCCAACCGGGTGCTGCGCCTCGCCCGTATAGACCAGCGCGTCGTCGGCGCGCACCTCGATCTCGAGCCCGTCGACCAGTTCGCCATGGGTCCACTCGCCGCCCACCACATAGCCGGCCGAATTGAGATTGTCGGCGAGGGGACCCGCGGGGCCGGCCTGCCGGCGGTCGTCGAGCCGCGAACCAATGATCTCGATACCGCAAACCAGGGCGTCGACCGCGTTGCGGATGTCGCCGCGCGCCAGCTCGGGCGTCACGTCGGCCTTGAGGCGCGCCGCGAGCTCCACCTCGATGCCGATGAGCCCGCGCTTCGGCAGCGCCATCGTGCCGCCGCTGCCGATCACCAGCGAGCCCATGATCGGGGCGGCGGTGAGCACGCCCTCGGAACTGAGCCCCACTTTGGCGACCGGCACGCGCTCGCCCAGCATCTCGACGACGCGCTGCTGGATTTCGGCCGCCTCCTCGACCGTGAGGTCGGCAAGTCCCGCCGCGGGCACGACCGCGCCCGTGTCGCGATAGGCCCCGGCCAGCGCTTTGGCCACGTCTTCGATCTTTTCCTCGCGCATCCCGATCTCCTCCTGTTGCCGATGGCGTTCGGCCGATTCGCCCGCCCTGTCCAGCAGTCCGTGTGCGGGACCAGTTGCAATGCCGGCATAACCCGTTAATCATCACGGCCTTCCAGGCGGGGCCCTCAGCAAGGAGGCGGGACGTCAATCGTTGTCCCGGCAGCGCCGCCCAACCGCCCGACGGGCAGGAAAGTGACTATGGCCAAGGTTTCCATCAACAATGTCGGCAAATATTACGGGACGTTCGAGGCGCTGAAAGGCGTCTCCGTGGACATCGCCGATGGCGAGTTCGTCATCCTCGTGGGCCCTTCGGGCTGCGGAAAATCGACATTGCTGCGCATGATCGCGGGGCTCGAGGACATCAGCTCCGGCGAGGTCGAGATCGGCAGTCGGGTCGTCAACGATCTGCCGCCCAAGGCGCGCGACATCGCCATGGTGTTCCAGAACTACGCGCTCTATCCGCATATGACGGTGGCGCAGAACATGGCCTTCTCGCTCAAGCTCGCCAAGGTGCCCAAGCCCGAAATCCAGCAGAAGGTCAATCGCGCCGCGGAAATCCTCGGCCTCGAAAAGCTGCTCGACCGGCATCCGCGCCAGCTCTCCGGCGGCCAGCGCCAGCGCGTCGCCATGGGCCGCGCCATCGTGCGCGATCCGCAGGTCTTCCTGTTCGACGAGCCGCTCTCCAACCTCGACGCCAAGCTGCGCGTGCAGATGCGCTCCGAAATCAAGGAGCTGCACCAGCGCCTCAAGACCACCACCATCTATGTGACGCACGACCAGATCGAGGCCATGACCATGGCCGACAAGATCGTCGTCATGCATGACGGCATTATCGAGCAGATCGGCTCGCCGCTCGAACTCTACGACCGGCCGCAGAACCTGTTCGTCGCCGGCTTCATCGGCTCGCCCTCGATGAACTTCATCAACGGCACGCTCGGGCCCGATGGCTTGCGCACCGACGATGGCGTGCTGCTGCCGGTCAAGCCGGGCGATGCCCGCGCCTCGGGCGAAACGGCGACCTATGGCATCCGCCCCGAGCATTTCCGCCTCGACGCCAACGGCATTCCGCTCGAAGTGGTGGTGGTCGAGCCCACCGGCTCGGAAACCCAGGTGCTCGGCCGGCTCGGCAAGCAGAATGTAACCGGCGTCTTCCGCGAGCGTATCGACGCCAAGCCGGGCGCGACCATCCGCGTCACGCCCGACGTGGCGAACGTCCACCTCTTCGACGCCAAGGGGGCGCGGCTGAACTAGGCCACGCTTTCTGGGTGTCTTTGGGAGGGGACACCCATGAAAATCACCGCCGTCAGCGCCCGCATCGTCAATGCGGAGATGCGCAACTGGGTCTTTGTGAAGGTCGAGACCGATGTTCCCGGCCTTTACGGCTGGGGCGAGGCGACGCTGGAGTGGAAAACCCGCGGCGTCGCCGGCTCGATCGAGGACCTCGCCCCGCTCATCATCGGGCGGGACCCGCTCGACATCGAGCAGGCCGTGCGGGTGATGAAAAAGCAGTCCTTCTGGCACCTCGGCGCCATCGGCATGAGCGCGATCTCGGGCATCGAGGTCGCGCTCTGGGACATTGCCGGCAAGCATTACGGCGTGCCGACCTATAAGCTGCTCGGCGGCAAGGTGCGCGACCGGGTGCGCGTCTATACCCATCTGGGCTTCGGCGACATGCGGGCGGTCTATGAGACCGATTCCGTCGATCCTTTGGTCGAGCGCGCCCGCGAAGTGGTGGGGCGCGGCTACAAGGCCTTCAAATTCGTCAACCTGCCCTATGTCCACCAGCATGCGCCCCAGGCGGCCGTGCGCCATGTCGAAAAGCTGATGCAGGCGCTGCGCGAAGCCGTGGGCCCGGATGTAGAGATCATGCTCGATTTCCACGGCCGCGCCGGTAGCCCGGGCACGGCGCTCGCCTTCATCGAGGCCGTCGCGCCCTATGGTCCGATGTTCGTGGAGGAGCCGATCCAGCCGGGCGATGCGCGTAGCCTCGCCCGCATCGCGGAAAAGTCCCCGGTGCCGATCGCGGCGGGCGAGCGACTGGTCGAGCGCGTCGAGTTCGACGAAATCTTCCGCCTGCGCGCCGTCGACATCGCCCAGCCCGACATCGCCCATTGCGGCGGGCTGAGCGAGGCCAAGAAGATCGCCGCCATGGCCGAAACCGCCTCCATCGGCATCGCGCCGCACAATCCGCTCGGCCCCATAGCCGGCGCGGCGGCGCTGCATTTCGCCGTCTCCACGCCCAATCATCTGATCCAGGAGGAAATGGTCGGCGCCGTACCCTGGTATTTCGATGTGGTCGACGGGCCCATCAAAATGGTGGACGGCCACTGGCAATTGCCCGACCGGCCCGGCCTCGGCGTCGAGGTGGACGAGAAGGCCTGCGCCGCCCACCCCTTCAAACCTGAAGTCTATCACACCATGAACGCGGTGCTCGACGACGGCACCGTGGTCGATTGGTAACCTAAACCCCATTCGAGAATCCCATGCCGCTTTACGATCTCAGGCCCGACCTGCTGCAGACCTATCGCAGCGAGGTGGTCCCGCCCGCCGATTTCGACGCCTTCTGGTCGGCGACTCTCGCCGAGGCCCGCCAGGTGCCTATCTCGGCCCGCTTCGTGCCCGTCGATAGCGGCCTGAAGCTCTTCGACGTCTTCGATCTGAGCTATGCCGGCTTTGCCGGGCAGGAGGTCAAGGGCTGGTTCATCCTGCCGCGCGGTGCGACGGGAAAACTGCCGCTCGTCATCCGCTATATCGGCTATGGCGGCGGCCGCTCGCTGCCGCTCGAACATCTCGCCTGGCCGGCGGCGGGCTATGCCCATCTGGTCATGGATACGCGCGGGCAGGGCAGCGCCTGGTCGCCCGGCGATACCGCCGACCCGGTCGGCTCGGACGCGGCCCATCCCGGCTTCATGACGCGCGGCATACTGAGCCCGGCGACCTATTACTATCGACGCGTCTTCACCGATGCGGTGCGGGCCGTCGAGGCGGGGGTCAGCCACCCCGCGGTCGACGGCGCGCATATCGCAGTGGTGGGCGGCAGCCAGGGCGGCGGTATTTCGCTCGCCGCCGCGGGGCTGGAGCCGCGCATCGGGGCGATCATGGCCGACGTGCCCTTCCTGTGCGATTTTCCGCGCGCGGTCCGCATCGCGCAGCGCGACCCCTATCTCGAAATTTCGCGCTATCTCGCCATCCACCGCGACCATGTCCGGCAGGTCTTCGACACCCTGCGCTATTTCGACGGCACCGTCTTCGCCCAGCGTATCGGCGCGCCGGCCCTGGTCTCGGTAGCGCAAATGGACACGATCTGCCCGCCCTCGACCGTCTATGCCGCCTTTAATGCCCTGCGCTCGGCCGACAAGTCGATCATCGACTACGCCTTCAACGACCATGAAGGCGGCGGCATCTTCCAGGCCCGCGAACAACTGGACTGGCTGGCGAAGCGGTTCGGCTAGAGCGTTTTCAGGAAAAGTGGTTCCACTTTTCCGGTTCGAAAACGCGACAACTCAAGAACTTAGAGCTCACGTTCTGACTCAGTCGGAACGTAAAATGCTCTAGGGCGTAGCAGCCGGCGCCGGCGTCCAGCTATCCACCAGCTCGCGCCAGCGCTGCGCATAATGCACCATGGCCGCGACCTGGTGCGGCGCCACCGCGACGCCCTCCGGCGCCGGCCCGGCACCCTCGAGATCGAGCAGCAGCGCCGCGCCCACGTCCCGGTCGTCCGTGCTGGGGCGCATGGCGGTCACCGGCCGCGCCGTCGCCGCGGCGAGCATTTCGAGATAGAGCCCGTTGGCCGCCAATTGGCCGTCGACCGCGATGTCGCCGTCGGCGCCCGCCAGCTCCAGGCATTCGGCCGTCATCAGCGCGAGGTAGAACGAGGCGGCGATGGCGATCGTCTCCCGGTCCAGCGTCTCCCGCGGCACCGTCCAGCGCGCCCTGTGATCGGGAAATGGCCCCGAGCCCTCGACCACCGAAGGCAGCAGCATCACCGGCTGGCTGAGCACCCGCGTAATGCCGGCTTCCGTCGGCCTGGGCGTCTCGCCCTCGACCAGCAGCGCGAATTCGCGGCCGCCCATGAAGCGCGACGAGGCGTAGGGCCGGCCGAACACATCGATATTGGCGAGGCAGTCGCGCCGCGGATCGAGCCCCGACAGGTCCGCCCCCGGCGCGGCGCAAACCACCCAGGTGCCGCTCGCCACCACCGCGAAGGGTGGCCGCCGGCCGATCAGGTGCGGCAGCAGCGAGGCGCTGGTATTGTGGATGCCGCAGCAGACCGGCACCGGCCGCCGGAAGCCCATCTGCTCGGCCAGCTCGGGCCTGAGCGGGCCCAATATGTCGTCCGCCCGGCGCACCGCCGGCATCTTGTCGAGCCAGCCCTCGCGGATCACCAGCGAGGAATAGAGGTCGGTCTCGAAATTCCAGAGGTCCGTGTGGCAGCCGAGCGAAGTGATTTCGGCGGCCACGGTCCCGCTGAGCCGGTAGCTCCAATATTGCGGGTAGGGCACGACGAAGCGCGTCGCGGCGAAGGCTTCGGGAAAGCGCCGCGCCTGCCAGAACAGTTGCGCGCCGAGATTGAGCCCCGCCGGCAGCCGCGGCGTGAAGCTTTCGATGAATTCCGGCCGCACCGCGTCATATTCGGCGGCGAACTCGTCGGGCCCGGTGAATTCGTAGTCGAGCACCGGCAGCGCGAGATTGCCCGTGGCGTCGAGCAACGCCGCCGATGCGCCATGCGTGGTGACGCTCAGCGCTTCGATCGGCATTTCGGCATTGAGTTCGGCCAGCGCCGTGCAGATGAAGTCCCAGGCGCCGGCTGTGTCGAAATGCGGATAGGGTCCCTCGGCGAGGACCAGATTGGGCACGCGGCGGGCGGCGAGTTCGGTGCGCGCCCCAGCGTCGATCAGCGCCACCTTCACATTGGCCTTGCTGATATCGACAACCCCGACGATGCGCGGGCCGGTCACGCCCGGCGACCCGTCCCCGCGCGGCGCGCCGCCATCGACGGGCCGGCCGGGAAGAAGAGCAGCGATCCGGTGATCATGGAACTATCGCGAGGTTCGGGGACACGAAGTCCAAGCCTAACAGGCGCGGGCGGCCCGGGGCAACACCGGCAGTCCTGCCGCTATTCGTCATTGCTGGCGTTGAGTTCGTCCGGCGTCCTGCCCTCGTCGCGCGGCGGCGGCGCGTCGATCGCCGCCTCGACGGCATGTGCCAGTGCCTCGGCATCGGCGGTAACGCCCTGCCGGTTCAGTTCCAGCGCGATCGCCGTCAGGATGCGCTCCAGCCGTGCCTCGTCCATGACGCTCTCCGTTTTGAGACGACAACGTTGCAGCGACGGCTTGGCTGCCAAACCGGGTTCCCGCACAGGCGGGAATCCAGTTTCCCAAGCACCACCCGTGATCAGGCCACCCGCTCGCCCTGCCGCCACACGCTCTTGACCACCGGCTTGCCCGCGATCAGCCTGACCTGCACCAGATCCGCGCGCTTGCCGATGGCGATCTCGCCGCGGTCGGTGAGGCCCACGGCCTTGGCCGGCGTCCGGGTCACCATGGCGATGGCGGCGGGGAGGGTGATGTTATCGGCCTGCTCCGGCAGCAGGAAGGCCGCCTGCAGCAGCGCGAAGGGCACATAATCGGAGGAAACCACATCGAGCAGGCTTTCCTTGGCCAGTTCGAGCGCCGAGATATTGCCGGAGTGCGAGCCGCCGCGCACGATATTGGGCGCGCCCATCAGTACGGCGAGGCCGGCCTCGTGCGAGGCCCGCGCCGCCACCATCGTGGTGGGGAATTCGGCGATCGAAACGCCGTCGGCGACGGACTGGGCGACGTGCGCCTCGGTGGCGTCGTCATGGCTGGCAAAGGCGATGCCCGCCGCCTTGCCGCGCTTCAGGATCGCCCGGCGGTGCTTGTCCGAATATTGCGCCTGCTCATTGTGCCGGTCGGCGATGAAGGCGTCCATCTCCGCATCGGTGAAACGCATGCGCTCCTTGTAATACTGCCGGAACTTCTCGATCGTCTGGTATTGCCGCTGCCCGGGCGTGTGGTCCATCACCGAGGCGAGCCGCACGATCGGCAGATCGCAGAAGCGCTCGAAATGCTCGACCACGTCATAGGCCGGCAGTTCGCAGCGCAAATGCACCTTGTGGTCGGCCCTGAGCCGCCCGTCGGCGACCGATTTGGTGACCGCCTCGATCAGCACGTCGACATGGTCCGCCATGCCCGGCATCTCGACATCCGAGCCGATCCTGAGCGCATCGAACACCGTGGTGATGCCCGAGCTTGCCAATTGCGCGTCATGCGCCTGCAGCGCCAGCACCGGGTCCCAATAGACGCCCGGCCGGGGCCGGTAATGGCCTTCGAGCTGGTCGGTATGGAGCTCGACCAGGCCCGGGATGAGGTAGTCGTTTTCGAAATCGATCCCCATCGCCGAAGACCCGGCATCGACCGAGGCGATGGCGCCATTCGTCGTCGACAGCGAGCCGTCGATCACCTCCTCCGGGAGGACGATCTTCGCATTGCGGATCATCAGATCGGCGGACATCACAGCTCTCCTATGAGGGGATAGTCGCGCAGCCGCTCGAAGGGGGCGCCGGGCTCGGCCTCGCGATAGAGCGCCAGCCGGTCGAGCAGCACCGGCCCGCCGAGCACGGGGGCGAAGACGCCTTCGATCGCCGCGCGGAAATCCGCCTGCTCTTCGGCCGGCAGGCGATCGGTCAGCGTCATATGGAAGCGGAATTCCTCGAATACGTAAGGATAGCCATAGCGCTCGACATATGCCACTTGCCGCGGCGTCAGGTGCCCGCCGGCCAGCCGTCGCGCCCGCTCGGCCCCCGACAGCGGCGCGCGAAAGCCCTCGAAATCCTCGACCACCTTGCCGGCGAAAGCGGTCAGCGCGGCGCTCTGTTCGGCCGGCACCAGCGCCAGAAACCCTTCGACCGGCTTCAGCACCAGGGGCCCGATGTCCACGGGGCCGTGCACCGCGGTCCAGGCCTTGAGCGCGCGGTCGAGATCCTTGCCTTCAAGGTGATGGCCGAGCGGCATCGGCGCCTTGAGGGTGGCGTGGAAGCCATAGCGCCGCGCCGATTTGGTGCGCGCATGGCGATGCTCGGGATCGATTCCGCCCACATCGGCTTCGAGCGCCGCGCCCGTCAGCGCGTCGCGGCCGAGCCAGATCGCGGCAAGCCGCCAGAGCTCGCTGCTGGGCGCGGGCGCGTAATAAATTCCGTAGCGTTCGGCCATGGGGCTTCCGTAGCTGGGGGCAGGGCGGCGAGAAGCGGCGCCGGCACGTCGCCTAGCACTTTTCGGCGGCCGGCTCCAGACCGCCGGCAGGCGCGCCGCCCGGCGGTTTCGGTCCGAAAGCGCGATGAATCAAGCGTCTGGAGCCTTCCTTCCGAGACTGCCGGGGCACTCCTCTATTTGCCTCCCATGTCGGTCGGGTGACAGCTTGCATGGGGCGGCCGGCCTGTTCATAACCCTTCCGACTGGGAGGGGTGATGGACCGCGATTTGCTCGAAAGCCTGTTCCGCGCTGCCGTGGCCCGGGCCGAGCCCGGCCCCGCCATCGCCGCCGCTTTGCCCGAAAAGCCCAGGGGACGCACCATCGTCATCGGCGCCGGCAAGGCCGCCGCCCAGATGGCCGCCGCTTTCGAAAAGGCCTGGGACGCTCCACTTCAGGGATTGGTGGTCACCCGCTACGGCTATGCCGCCCCGACCTCGCGTATCGAGGTGCTGGAAGCGAGCCATCCCGTGCCCGATGTGGCGGGCGAAGCCGCTGCCGCCCGGCTCATGGCCATGCTCCGTGGCCTCACTGCCGACGATCTGGTCGTGGCGCTCATTTCCGGCGGCGGTTCGGCCCTGCTGGCCGCGCCCGGTCCCGGCATGACCCTGGCCGACGAGCAGGCGGTCAATGTCGCGCTCCTTGCCTCGGGCGCGCCCATCGGCGTCATGAATGCCATCCGCAAGGAATTGTCGCGCGTCAAGGGCGGGCGGCTCGCCGCCCTGGCCGCACCGGCTCGCGTGGTGACGCTGGTCGTCTCCGATGTGCCGGGCGACGACCCGTCGCTCGTCGCCTCGGGCCCCACCGTGCCGAACCTGTCGAGCCGCGCCGAGGCGCGCCGGCTGGTCGGGCTCTATGGCATCGACTTGCCGCCCGCCGCCGCCGCGGCGCTGGCCGGCGAGGATAATCCCGCCCCGCGCCCCGACGATCCGCGCTTCGCCCGCAACCACGTCGAGATCATCGCCTCGGCGAGCCTGTCGCTGGAGGCCGCCGCTGCAACCGCCCGCGCCGCAGGCGTGGAAGCGGCCATCCTCTCCGACGCTATCGAAGGCGAGGCCCGCGAGGTGGCCAAGGTGCATGCCGCCATCGCCCGCGAAATCGCCACCCGCAACCGGCCCTTCACGAGGCCCGTCGTGCTGCTCTCCGGCGGGGAAACCACGGTGACCCTGCGCGGCAAGGGCGGCAAGGGCGGCCGCAATGCCGAATTCCTGCTCGCCTTCGCCATCGCGATAGATGGCCTGACCGGCATTGCGGCGCTCGCCGCCGACACCGACGGCATAGACGGCACGGAGGACAATGCCGGGGCCTTTGCCGATGGTACCACCGCCGCCCGGCTCCGGGCCGCCGGCATCGATCCGTTGGATGCGCTCGCCCGCAACGACGCCTTTACCGCCTTTGCGGCAATCGGTGACCTGTTCGTCACCGGCCCGACCGGCACCAATGTCAATGACTTCCGGGCAGTGCTGATCCGCTGAGCGCCCGCGCCGGGCCCATGTGCCCGAGGGCCGCCAGCATGCCGGCCAGCCTGTCGCGCTGGCTCGCCGGTGGCGGGGACAGCATCTGCTCCACGATCTCCCGGTGCTGCTCCTGCAGAAACTGCACGGCAAAGCCGCCTTCCGTCCGCCGCACCGTGCGCGCCAGCACGGCGCCGAGCACCACCGGCTCGCCGATCTCCGGCGCGATGTCCGCCGAAACCGCCGCGCCCGAGGTCGAAATGTCGGCAATGAAGCAGGGCAGATCCACCCCGCCGGCCAGCATCAGCATCGAATGGGGATCATGCGGCAGCCACCGCCGGGCGCGCCGGCGCTCATCCACCGCCTGCAGGTGACGCCGCTTCAGCCAGTCGATCCGGGCGGCGAGCCGGCCCCGCTCGGCAGGGCTCATGACCAGATCGACCACGAATCCGCCCCGGAGCGGACGCCTTATGTTGGCGCGCATCAGCCCCAGCGCATCCAGCTTCAGCCCCAGGCTTTCCCCCATCGCGCCGCCGACCGGCGCCTCGAGCACGGCCCGGTAGGGCGTTATGCTGCGCGATCGGCAGGAAAACACCTGCGGCCGGTCACGCTGGTGTTCGCGGCTCGACAGGGTATAGCACCCCGTCAGGTCACCGATGTATTTGACGTCGGGAACGGTCGCCTCGCCCGCTCCAGCAGTGTGGACCGAGTTGCTCATAAATGGAAATCTTCAAATAAAAAATGATTTGCATAAAATCGGTCCTGACCTGGAAATAAAGCGTTAAGGCCAGGAACTGCGCCGCCGGGCCGGCCGAATATTTGCTATTCGGCAATAGAGGTCAGTGTCAGTGCGGCGCGCGCCTCGCCGGCGAGCCATGGCCGATGCGGGGCAGGAAGATGGTGAGCAGGCCGAACGCCGGCAGATAGGAGCAGACGGCATAGACGAAGTCGATGCCGCGCCAATCGGCCACCTCGCCCAATACGGCGGCCCCGATCCCACCCACGCCGAAGGCGAGGCCGAAGAACAGCCCGGCGACGAGCCCGACCCGGCCGGGCAGCAATTCCTGCGCGAAGACCACGATGGCCGAAAAAGCCGAGGCGATGATGAGCCCGATGATCACCGTGAGCGCCGCCGTCACCGGCAGATTGGCATAGGGCAGGGCCAGCGTGAAAGGCAGGGTGCCGAGGATCGAGAACCAGATGACGAAGCGTGTGCCGAAACGGTCGACCAGCGCGCCGCCCGCCACCGTCCCGACCGCCACCGCGGCGAGATAGACGAAGAGCAGCAATTGCGCGTCCTGCACCGACACGCCGAACTTAT
Source organism: Devosia sp. (assembly GCA_035547675.1). GTDB lineage: Bacteria > Pseudomonadota > Alphaproteobacteria > Rhizobiales > Devosiaceae > DASZTU01. The sequence continues at coordinate 20,985 of DASZUI010000160.1, read as the reverse complement.
GGATGGCGTAAAAGGTGTAATAGGACGAAAGGCTGGTGAGATAAGTGTATTTGCTGATCACCAGCGCAACCAGCACGGCGATGGCGAGCACCACCTTGCCGCGCGGCAGCGCCTCGCCGGCCTCCCGCCCCCTGCCGCTCGAGCGGACGGGAATGTGCCGGGCGTACCAATGGCCCACCTGCCAGAGCACCACCATGCCGACGAGCGCCGCGATCGAGAACCATTGCAGCGATTGCTGGCCCTTGGGCACCACGATGAAGGCGGCGAGCAGCGGCCCGATGGAGGAGCCGAAATTGCCGCCCACCTGGAACAGCGACTGGGCGAGCCCATAGCGGCCGCCCGAGGCCAGCCGCGCCACGCGCGAGGATTCCGGGTGGAAGACGGACGAGCCGAGCCCGATCAGCGCGGCCCCGATGAGGAGCAGCGCATAGCTCCCCGCATTGGCGAGCACGATGAGACCGGCAAAGGTCGAGGCCATGCCGACGGGCAGCGAATAGGGCAGCGGCCGCTTGTCGGTATAAAGCCCCACCAGTGGCTGCAGCAGCGAGGCCGTGACCTGGAAGGTCAGCGTCAGCAGCCCGATCTGCCCGAAATCCAGGCCGTAATTGCCCTTCAGCAGCGGATAGGTCGCCGTCAGCAGCGATTGCATCATGTCGTTGAGCAGATGACAGAAGCTCACCGCGAGGATGATCGCGAAGGCGGTTTCGGAGGCACGCCGGGGCGCGGAAAGCGTGGTGTCGGTCATCTGGGGAATTGGCCGGAGGGAGAGCGTCGCCACTCGCTACGCCCGCCGCCCGGGCCGGGCAAGGCCGCCCGTCGCGCTATCCGTTCACTCTTCGGCAGTTCGCGACTTGGCAGGCGCCTGCCGGCATTGATAAATGCCGCCAAACAGGGAGGGACCAGCCTTGGCCAGGAAGAAGATCGCCATTATCGGCGTGGGGAAGATCTCGCAGGACCAGCACCTGCCGGTCATTGACAAGAGCAAGGATTTCGCCCTCGCCGCCACCGTATCGACGCGCGGCCTCGCCCATGGCGATCTGCCGGTGTTCAAGACGCCGGCCGAACTCTACGCGGCCATGCCGGAGGTGAAGCTGGTCGCCGTCTGCACGCCGCCGGGCGTCCGCCATGCCATCGTCCGCGAAGCGCTCGACGCCGGCATGGACGTGCTGATGGAAAAGCCGCCCACCACCACGATCTCCGAGCTCGACGACCTCGTCGCCTACGCCAGGAAGAAAAAGCGCATCCTTTTTCAGACCTGGCACAGCCAGTACAATGAGGCGGTGGATACGGCGAGGAAAATCCTCCGCAAGGATGGCGTCGCGTCGGTGCGCATCGACTGGCGCGAAAGCGTGCGCAAATGGCATCCTGGGCAGGATTGGGTCTGGGAGCCGGGCGGGTTCGGGGTCTTTGATCCCGGCATCAATGCACTCTCGATCTTTTCCAAGATCATGCCCTTCCCGGTCTTCGTCGAAAGCGCCCGGCTCAAATTCCCGGCCAACCGGCAGACGCCGGTCGATGCGGAAATCGTCTTCAAATCCGGCCAGAAGCACCAGCCCAAGCTGAGCGCCGGCTTCAACTGGCTCGAGACCGAGGGCGAGGTCTGGACGATTTCGATCGAGACGCAGCGGGGCGACCGGCTCAAGCTCGAAAAGGGCGGCAGGATGCTGCGCGTCAACGATGCCGTGAAGGTGGAAAACCCCTCCGAGGAATATGAGCGCATCTATGAGCGTTTCGCGACGCTCTTGAAGAAGGGCAAATCGGAGGTCGACGGCACCCCGCTCCGCCTCGTCGCCGACGCCTTCCTGCTCGGCGCGCGCGAGAACGTCGAGGATTTCAACTGGTAGCCGCCGCTTGAGCTAGGCCGCGCCGCAGGGCATGCTCTCTGCCAATTCGGGAGAGAGCAAATGTATCAAAACACGAGGGGATCGGCGCATCAGCTTGCGCCGATGGAAATCGCCACTATCGCAATGCCGGCGGATGAGCGGGTCTGGGTGCCGCAGGCGCCCAATATCTGGTTCCGCCCGCTGATGCTCAACACCATGGTCGGCCAGTGGTGCAATCTGCTGCGCGTGCGCCGCTCCGGCGTGCTCAATAAGCATGTGCATCCCCAGCCCGTGCATGGCTATGTCATCAAGGGCAAATGGCACTATCTCGAGCACGACTGGGTCGCCGAGACCGGCAGCTACGTCTTCGAGCCGCCGGGCGAAATCCACACCCTCACCGTGCCCGCCGATTGCGAGGAGATGATCACCTTCTTCAACATTTCCGGCTGCATGGTCTATCTCGACGACCAGAACCGGCAGATCGGCTACGAGGACGTCTTCACCAAGATCGACATGTGCCGCGCCCATTACGTCAAGGCCGGGCTGGGGGCGGATTATGTCGACCAGTTCATCCGGTGAGAGGATGGCTCAGGTGATCTGCCTGAGAACCCCCACCCCATCCCTCCCCGCAGGGGGGAGGGAGGACGCGTTGCACCGCCTTGCCACAGGGCACTCCTCCCCCCTTTGCGGGGGAGGATGGGAGGGGGTCCCGCGACCATGACCTCCTCCTGGGCCACCCCCTTCTTCACCGGCAAGACCGTCCTCCTGACCGGCGGCACGGGCGGCATCGGGCTGGGGCTTGCGACCGCCTTCCGCGATGCCGGCGCGACTGTCCACGCCACCGGCGCTACCGATGCCGAGGTCGCCTCGGCCGAAATCGCCGCCGAAGGCATCGCCTTTTCGACGCTCGATGTCAGGAGCGACGAAGCGGTGCGTGCCTGTGCGGCGCGTTTCGACCGCCTCGACGTTCTGGTCAACTGCGCCGGGGTCAATCTGCGCGCCGCCGAGTTCACGCCCGAAGGCTTCTCGACCGTACTCGACATCAACCTTTCGGGTTCGATGCGCGCCGCCATGGCCTTTCGCAGCAAGCTCGCGGGCGGGGCGATCCTCAATATCGCCTCCATGTTCGCCTTCTTCGGCGCGCCGCACGCGCCCGCCTATGCAGCGAGCAAGGGCGGCGTCGCCCAATTGACCAAGTCGCTCGCCATTGCCTTCGCGGCCGAAAACATCCGCGTCAATGCGCTGGCCCCCGGCTGGATCGAAACGCCGATGACCGCCGCACCCCGGGCCAACCTTGAGCGCAATGCCGAACTGGTCGGCCGCACGCCCATGGGCCGCTGGGGCACGCCCGCCGATCTCGCCGGCCCCGCACTCTTTCTCTGTTCGCCGCTTGCCGGCTTCATCACCGGCGCCATCCTGCCGGTCGATGGCGGGTTCCTGGTGGCGTGAAATTTGAGTGATGGCGCTGCCAAGGCCCCCCTCCCCCTTGAGGGGCTTCGAAGGACAAAAAAATCGCTCCGGTGGAGCGATTTCCCTGAGAAGGCCACGGCAGTGGCAGGGGTGGCGGCAGCCAGGTGGGGATGGGCAACGCGCGCTGCCCATGGTTCGAGGGTCGCTGCGCTCCCACCTCACCATGAGGTCGGCTTTGCTTCCACGACCTCATCCTGAGGTGCGAGGCGTAGCCGAGCCTCGAAGGATGGGCAGCGCTGGCGTTTGCGGAGAAGCACCCCCACCCTTGATCCCTCCCCTCAAGGGGGAGGGAGACGAGGCGGTATCGGCGGCATCACAATGCGTACAACGGAATCACACCGCCTCGGTCTGCTTCCCCGCTTCGGTCAGCGCCCTGAGCTGCTCGGCGCTCAGCTCGAGCCGGGCCCCGCGAGCGAGGCTCCTGAGCTGTTCGACCGAGGTCGCCGAGGCGATCGGCGCCGTCACGCCGGGCTGCGCAATGAGCCAGGCGAGCGCGATTTCGGCGAGGCTGGCGCCCGTCTCAGCCGACACCCTGTCCATTGCGGCGAGGATGGCCTTGCCGCGGGCGTCGAGATAGCGGCCCATGCGCGCCCCGCGCGGGCTCTTGCCGAAATCGGCCTCCGATCGGTACTTGCCGGTCAGGAAGCCCGCGGCGAGGCTGAAATAGGGGATCACGCCGACCTCGTGCCGGATGCAGAAATCCTGCAGCTTCCCCTCGAAGCGCTCGCGCGCATAGAGATTATATTCCGGCTGCTCGCTCTCATAGCGCGCGAGGCCCTTTTCGGCCGAGATGCGCTCGGCCTCCTCGTGCATTTCGGCCGTGTGGTTGGAGGCGCCGATGGTGCGCACCTTGCCGGCCTTCACCAGCCGGTCGAAGGCCTCGAGCGTTTCGGCCTGAGGCGTGTTCGGGTCCGGCCAATGCGCCTGGTAGAGATCGATATGGTCCGTCCCCAGCCGGCTCAGCGATTCCTCGACGGCCCGGGCGATATAGGCGGCCGACAAGCCCTTGTCCTCGGGCGCCAGCATTTCCGAGCCGACCTTGGTGAAGACCAGCACCTTGTCGCGGTTGCCGCGCGCCTTGATCCAATGCCCGAGCATCGTCTCGGACTTGCCCTTGCCGTAGGAATTGGAGGTGTCGATGGCGGTAAAACCCTCGTCGACGAAGGCGTCGAGCACCTTGAAGGCGTCGGCCTCCTCCAGCGTCCAGCCGAAGACATTGCCGCCGAACACCAGGGGCTCGAAGGAAAGCTCGCTGCGGCCAAGGCGGCGCTGGGTCATGGCAAATCTCCGCTGTGTGTCATGGAACGGGCAGGAAGCGGCAGCCTAGCCCAGCCCGCCTGAGGCGAAAAGGGCGTCCGGCGCTCAGCCGACCGGCTGGTCCGTCCGGATGTCGTAGCGCGCCCAGCCGGCCATGAAGGCTTCCTCGTGCACCACGATCTGCTGCCGGTCGGCGAGGATGACGCCGAAGGTCGGCGGTGCCATGTCGGCGGCGTGGCTTTCCTCATCGAGCTCCAGCGCGAACTGGATAGAAATGCCGCGCTGCGCCGTGAACGGAATGCCTGCGACCGTGCCATGGATGGAGCGGTGCACATGGCCGTAGAACACATGGACCTGCGCATCGTGACGCCCGAGCAGCGACAGGAACGGCTCGGGATCGGCCAGCCCCAGCGGGTCGAGCATTCGGATGCCGCTTTTGAGCGGCGGATGGTGCATGAAGACCAGCGCCGGCTTGCCCCGTGCCTCGCCGAGCTGCGCCTCGAGCCAGCCGAGCCGGTCGCCGTCCAACACGCCGGTGATTTTTCCTTCGTCGAGGCTGTCGAGGAAGATCAGCCGCGCCGCCTCGGTGTCCTCGGCGAACTGCACGAAGCCGCCCGGCGTCCGGCCCAGCTCGGGAAACACCGAGGTCAGCGCGGCGCGCTTGTCGTGATTGCCCGGAATGAGGCGGTAGGGCACGCGCAAATTCTGCAGCTCGGCCCGCAGATCCTCATAGGATTGCGTCTCGCCCCTGTCGGTCAGATCGCCGGTCAGCACGCAGAAGGCGGCGTCGGCATGGCGCGCATTGATCTGCGCGATTGCCGCGGCCAGTCGCTCGTGCTGGCTCGCCCCGAAGCGGGTTTCGCCCCGGGCCGTCAGGTGAAGGTCGGTGATCTGGATGATTTTCACGGCGCTATCCCTGTGTGCACAAGCCGACGGGCCGAAAGCGCTTGGCTGTCCGGCCCGTCTGATGGTCGCATGAAAAAGGGACTCGCCCGCCGGGGCAAGCCCCCGGGGAACGGAATTTTCAGTCGTCTTCGGCCGCGTTCACGGCGCCGGCCGCGGCGCGCTGGGCCGCCTCGACGCTCTCGAACACCACGCCGTCGATCGGAAACACCGGCAGGCGCACCGCGAGGAACCGATAGCCCTGTTCCTCGGGGATCACCACGCCCAGCGGCTCCCCTTCGACGTCTATGGCGATGGGCTTGTGCAGCGCGGGCTGCGCAACGATGTGCTGCATTTTGAATCTCCGGCGGCTGTCGCTCGGGACGGCCTAGTCAGTAGTGGGCAAGTGAGACGCGGGCGTGACGCCCGGGGATCACATTCGTTTGTATCGGCGCCAGCAGGGGGCGGCGGATACGCGCGCTACTTGGAGATTTTTGAGACCGTCGTTGCGGGCGCAAAAAATCGGCTGAACGGGCAGCGTAATCATAGCTTGGCTCCTTTCAGGGGGGTTTGCGACACGACGGCGCCGGATCGCTTCCGGCAGAACGCAACATAGGCGCCACAGGATGCAATTGCCAGTGCGCCGGAAACTAAATTTTTGCCCGCCCGCGAAAAATCCGCTGCGTCACGGCGCCTTGCGGCCGGGCGCTAACGATAGGCCTTGAGCAGCCTGTCCATGCCGCCGGCCAGCAGCGACAAATCGCTGGCGACGGCCAGCATGGTGAAGCCGCGCTCGAGCCAGCCCGGCGCCGTCTCGAGGTTGAAATCCAGGAGCCCTGGCGCCTTGCCCGCGGCGCGCACGGGTTCGATGACGCGCCCGATCATCGCCTGCACCTCCGCCGAATAGACCTGTCCGATCATGCCCATATTGGCCGCCAGGTCGTTGGGTCCGACAAAGACGCAATCGACCCCCTCGACCGCCGCGATCTCCCCGGCATTGGCGACCGCTTCGGGACTCTCCACCTGCACGGCGAGGAAGATGTCCTCGGCCGCCGAATGCGGATAATCCTTGATGCGGCCGAAATCATTGCCGCGGTGCATGCCGGAAAAGCCGCGTATGCCGGCCGGCGGATAGCGCGTCGCCGCCACGGCCCGCCGCGCCTCCTCGGCGTTCTGCACCATCGGCACCAGCAGCGACCGTGCGCCGGAATCGAGCAGCCGCTTGATCACCACCGGCTCGTTCCAGGGGATCCGGACCAGTGCCTCGGGCGCGCCATCCACCCGCGCCGACCGCAAATGCCCCACCGCCTCGGCTTCGCTCGTCACCGAATGTTCCATGTCGATGAGCAGCCAGTCGAATCCGGCCCCCGCCGCCATTTCGGTCGCGAGCGGCGAATTCAGCATCAGCCACAGGCCGAGCTGCGTCTCGCCACGGCGCAGCGCCGCCTTCAGGGCATTGGGCGTGGACATGTGTTCCCCCTTGTCGCGGGAAGCTTAGGCGGGGCGGCTTGCGGCCACAAGCCGGCGCAGGCGCAGAAACTGGATTCCGCCTTCGCGGGAATGACGTCGTGGTTGGGGCGGGGCCGTGCCACACCCGCTTCGTCATTCCCGCGAAGGCGGGAATCCAGTTTTGAGACGATACAGCGCGCTGCCGATGGTTCCGGGGCAGTGCGCGCTGCCCATCCTTCGAGGGTCGCTTCGCTCCCACCTCAGGATGAGGTGGAGTTTATTCCACCAACCTCATGGCGAGGTGCGACCGAAGGGAGCCTCGAACCATGGGCAGCGCGCTCCTTACCTGTCCACATCGAAAGTCCAGTCCAGGCGAATGCCTGGTCAGCCCTCGAGTTCCTCGCGGCGGATTTCGAGTTCCAGCCACTGCTCCTCGGCCCTGGCGCGCTCGGCGGATTTTTGCTCCAGTTCGCGGCTCTTCTTCGCAAAGCCGCCGGGGTCCTTGGCATAGAAGCCCGGATCGGCGAGTGCCTGCTGCAGGGCGGCGATCTCCTTTTCCAGCCCGGTGATGATGCCGGGCAGGGTTTTCAGCGCATGCTCGTCCTTGAAGCTGAGCTTTTGCCGGCTCGGCGCAGGCGGCGGCGGGACAGGGCGTTCGGCGGCCGGCTTGGGCTTCGCCTCGACCGCCCGCGCCGAAACGCCCGCGCCGCGCTGCGCCACCATGTCGGAATAGCCGCCGGCATATTCGATCCAACGGCCGTCGCCCTCCGCCATGATGATCGAGGTCGCGACCCGGTCGAGGAAGTCGCGGTCATGGCTGACCACCAGCACCGTGCCGGCATAGTCGGCAAGCATTTCCTGCAGCAGGTCGAGCGTTTCGAGGTCGAGATCATTGGTCGGCTCGTCGAGCACCAGGAAGTTCGAGGGCAGCGCCAGCGCCTTGGCCAGCGTCAGCCGTCCCCGCTCGCCGCCCGAGAGCTTGCCGACGGCCGTCCGCGCCTGCTCGGGGGTGAACAGGAAGTCCTTCATATAGCCGATGACGTGCTTGGGCTCGCCATTGATCCGGAGCGTATCCGAGCCGCCGCCGGTCAGCGCATCCTTGAGCGTCGCGTCGGGATCGAGCGAGCGGCGGCCCTGGTCGAGGGTCGCGAGTTCGAGATTGGAGCCGAGCCGGACGGTACCGGAATCCGGGGCCAGCTCGCCGGTGAGGAGCTTGAGCAACGTCGTCTTGCCCGCCCCGTTCGCGCCTACCACGCCCACCCGGTCGCCCCGCAGGATGCGCGTGGAGAAATCGCGCACGATCGCCCGCTCGCCGAAGCTCTTGGAGATGCCCTCGGCGTCCACCACGATGGCGCCGGAGGTCTGGCCCTCGGTCGCCACCATCCTGACATTGCCGGTCGCCCGCTTCTGATCGCGCCGCTCCTGCCTCAACCCCTGCAATTGCTCGAGCCGCCGCACATTGCGCTTGCGCCGGGCGGTGACCCCATAGGCCAGCCAGTGCTCCTCGCGCACGATCTGCCGGTCGAGCTTGTGCCTTGCCGTTTCCTCTTCCTCGAGCACCGTGTCGCGCCAGGCTTCGAAGGCGGCAAAGCCCTGGTTGAGCCGCCGCGTCACGCCCCGGTCGAGCCAGACCGTGGCCCGCGTCAGGTCCGAGAGGAAGCGCCTGTCGTGGCTGATGATGATCATCGCCGAGCGCAGGCTTTGCAGCTCCTCTTCCAGCCATTCGATCGCCGGCAGGTCGAGATGGTTGGTCGGCTCGTCGAGCAGCAATATGTCGGGCTCGGGCGCCAGCACCCGCGCCAGCGCCGCCCGTCGCGCCTCGCCGCCGGAAAGCGAGCCGGTCGGCTCCTCGCCCGTCAGCCCCAGATGTTCGAGCAGATAGCGCGCCCGATAGGGATCGTTCCCCTCCGAGAGGCCCGCCTCGACATAGGCGAGCGTGGTCGGAAAGGCCGACAGGTCCGGCTCCTGCGGCAAATAGCGCACCGTGGCCCCCGGCTGCAGGAAGCGCACGCCGTCGTCAGGCTGGATTTCGCCGGCCGCGATCTTGAGCAGGGTGGATTTGCCGGAGCCGTTGCGGCCGACCAGCGCCAGCTTGTCGCCGGGGATCAGCGACAATTCGGCGTTTTCCAGCAGCAATGAGCTGCCGAGCGTCAGGCGGATGGCGGATAGGGAAAGGATGGGCGCTGCCGCCATTTGGAACCGGGCGTTTCAGGAGTGGATCGCGGTAAACCACGCCCCGCGCGCAAGATCAACCGCGGGTGTCGGCGCCGGCCGTGGTCGCCAACCGTGCCTCGGCGCCGGGCGGCCAGGGCCGATCGGCCTGCGGCAGCTTGAACCCGTCGGCTTGGGCATAGTCGCGCCCGTTGCGGCCGAAGACGATGAAGCCGTCGACATTCACCAGCATGTCCCCGGGCCGCATGAAGGGCCGGATGCGCTGCGCCGAAGGCCCGTCGAGCACATAGAGTGCATCCGGCTCCAAGGCGCCTTCCGTCAAAGCGGCGCGCGCCATCGCCTTGAGCCGCCAATAGCCGTCTGCATCGAGCCGCCCCAGATAGGCGGCATCCGACGACATGCCGTGGAACGCGGCATAAAAGGAGAGTTCGGCCCAGTTCCGGTTGATCCCCTCGACGGGAATGGCGCGCACCTTGTCGTAGTGGCGGGCCGCGAAATCCCAGAAGGCGGATTTGATCCGCGTCGGCCAGGTGGGGGAGGGAGCGGGCCGCGTGGCGGCGAATTCCGTCCAGCCCTTGCTGGTATCGGCGATCTGGAGCACCAGCGCCGCCGCCGTCAGCACCAGCAGCGGCCGTGGCGCCAGCCGCCGCGCCAGCAGCACGAAGGCGAGCACCGCGGCGAGATAGGCCGCCGGCCACACCATCCGCCCCGAGGCGCGGAACATGGAGGCGAAATCGAGCACCGCGCCCGGCAGCGGAATCGTCCCGATCTCCCAATGGCCCAGGGCCGGCTTGTTCGAGATGGCGAAGACCACGCCCCCCACCGCCACCACCAGCAGCGGCAGCCAGCGCGGCGAAACCAGCGCGCCCACCCGCCGCCAGGCGAGACCGAGCCCGAGCGCCAGCAGCAGCAGCACGCCGAGCCCCGGAAAGCTCAGCCCCTCATAATCGCCGTCCGCATTGGGCAGGTCGGGCCACAGCCACGACCATTTGTTCGGGTCGAAGAAGGCGCTGAGGTTCATCTTGTAGAGCCCGAAACCCTCGGCGCCGAGCGATGAGGTCATGAAGAAGCCCATCGCCCAGAGCGTTACCAGGCAGAGCGCGATTCCAGCCACGAGTTCCACCACCGCCCCGGTCCGGTCCAGCCGCCCCAGCCACAGCCGCTGCACCAGCGCCGCCAGCCACAGCGCAAACACCATGGCGAGGAGATAGACATGCACCATCGAGGTTATGACGATCAGCAGCGGCCAGGCGAAGCGCCGCGGCGCCGGCTCCTTCACATAGAGCCAGATGGCGCAGAGCAGAACCCAATGGCCGGCGAGCGCCATGTGGAAGGGCAGGCGGAACAGGAAGGCCGGCGTCATCACCAGCGCGGCCCCGAGCAGCACGCTCACCGGCCGGCTGAGCCGCAGCGACCGGCCGATCAGATAGCCGAACACACCCTGCAGCACCATCGAGAGCAGGAACCACAGCCCCCAATATTGGAACACTTTCGGCAGCAGCGGCGACAGCAGCTTGAAAGGAATGGCGAAGAGCGGCAGGGAATCCGACAGCGCCACCGAGCTCGAAATTTCGAGGCCGTTGCGAGGGGAAACGCCCAGCGGCCAGCCCCAGGGCGTGACGCGGAAGAACCACCAGCCCAGCGTATGCATGGCGCGGTCGCCGACCCTGAGCCAGCCGACATTTCCGGGATCGAGTATCGTCCAGCCGGCCCAGACGAAGAAGGCAACCACGCCGAAGGCGGCAGCCGCGCCCAGTCCGGCAATCTCGCTGCCGCTCGCCTTCTTGCCACGCGCCGACGCCGTCACGCTCGCCTCGCCCTGCCAGGCCCGGGGCGCAACCGGGCGTTCCGTCAGGCGGAAACCCCGGCGCCCGGCCGTTCACGGCAAAGCTTGCGAACGCGAATCGGTTCCCGGCAGCAGCCGGATCGGCGTCAGTTGACGGCCAGTTCGCCGGAAGGCTCGATGCCGAGGCCAAGCCGCGCGCGCAGCAATTGGCGCCGGCGTCCGGCGAGATCGGCGATGGTGTAGCTTTCGAGCACCTGGAAGAAGGCCTCGAGCGCTTCGCCCAATGCGCCGTTGAGATCGCAATTGTCGACCAGCGGGCAATGCACGTCCCCGCCCTCGAAGCATTCGGCGAGGGCGAAGCTCTCCTCGGTCAGCCGCACGCAGTCGAGCAGCGTGATCTGCTCCGCCGGCTTGCCGAGCTTGATGCCGCCATGCCGGCCGCGCACCGTCTCGATCAGCCCCGCCTCGACCAGCGGCTTGATCAGCTTGAACAGGAACAGTTCGGAGATCGAATGCGCCTTGGCGATATCCGCTACCCGGCTCAGCTCCGGCGCGTTCGCGGCGCAGTAGATGAGGGTCCGGATGGCGTAGCTGGATTGGCGGGTCAGGCGCATGGTCACCTCGGCTGTCGGCCGCCGAATCGCCCGCAACCGGACGCTTCGGCCATGCCGGAGAGTGGCCGCAGATTATAATTATTCTAATGTTTGTCAATCAAAGCTGAGGCTCGGGCTCAGCAATTTCCCAGCCATTCGGCTGGATCTGCCTTTCCATGTGGGCAGGTAGAGCGCGCGCGGCCCATGGTTCGACAGGCTCACCATGAGGTGGGTGGAATTTAGACACCAGCATACTGCGACCTCATCCTGAGCTTGTCGAAGCCTCATCCTGAGCTTGTCGAAGATGGGCAGCGCGCGCTATGGATTCCAACCTGCACGGGAATGACGGTGTGCATTTGGCACAGCCTTGCCTCTCCACGAAGTCATTCCGGCGCAGGCCGGAATCCAGCCGCACGCCGGTCCCTATTTCCCGATAAACGGCCGGTGCAGCTCCATATCCGCTTCGCCCAGCCGGTCCGAGGCGGTCCAGTTCTGGTGCCAGTAGGGGTAGATCAGCGGCTTCTGGCTCACCTCGTCGAGCCGCTTCACCTCGTCTTCGCTGAGCTTCAGCTCGGCGGCGTTGAGATTGTCCTGAAGCTGCTGGTCGGTGCGCCCGCCGGCGATCACCGAGGTCACGCCGTTGCGCTGCAGCAGCCACGCGAGCGCCACCACCGCGCCCGAGACGCCGCGGCCCTTGGCCACCTCGTTGAGCACGTCGACAATGTCCCACAGCCGCTCCCAGTCATAGATCGGCGGCTCCTTGAAGCCGGTGACGTGGCGGCCGGAGTCCGGCTTGCTGCTGCGCGTATATTTACCGGAAAGCCAGCCGCCCCCCAGCGGGCTCCAGACCAGAATGCCGAGGCCCTGGTCGATGCTGATCGGCTGCAGCTCGTATTCGGCCTCGCGCGCCTCGAGCGTGTAGTGGATCTGCTGCGACACGAAGCGCTGGTAATTGTGCCGGTCGGAAACCGCGAGCGCCTTCATCAGGTGCCAGCCGGAATAGTTCGAGCAGCCGATATAGCGGACCTTGCCCTGCTTCACGAGCGTGTCGAGCGCTTCCAGCGTCTCCTCGAGCGGCGTCTGCCCGTCCCACTCATGCACCTGGTAGAGGTCGATGACGTCGGTCTTGAGCCGGCGGAGGCTCGCCTCGGCCTGCGCCACGATGCTCTGGCGCGAAAGCCCGACATCATTGGGTCCCGGCCCGGCGCGGAAGCGCACCTTGGTGGCGATGAGCGCGCGGGCGCGGCGGCCGTTCCTCGCCAGCGCCGCGCCGGTGATCTCCTCCGACACGCCCTTGGAATAGACATTGGCCGTGTCGATCAGGTTGACGCCCGCATCCAGATACATGTCGATCTGCCGCTCGGCCGCGGCGAGGTCGGTGTCGCCCCAGAGGCCGTCGCCGCCGAAAGTCGCGGTGCCGAGGCTGATGGTGGAGACCTTGAGGCCGGAGCGGCCGAGCAGGCGGTATTCCATTTGCTAACTCCCAAACCAGTTCGCCGGCTTTCTACATCGGCATTTGCCGATGGGCTAGGGTCGACGCCGCGCCCGCGCCTCGTTATCAATTGATGGCAATGGGAATTTGGATGGGACGATGAGCGAGGTGCCCGAAATCCTGGCCGCCTTCGCCGCGGCGATAAATCGTGGCGACACGGCGGCCTTTCTCGATTTTTTCACCGAGGACGGCGAGGTCAACGACTGGGGCCGCCGCTTTATCGGCCGCGACGCCATCCGCAAATGGAGCGATGCCGAAACCATCGGCGCCCATGGCACGCTGACGGTGACCGACGTGCTCGCATCGAGCCCCGAGCGGATCGAGGCGGATACCTACTGGAAGAGCGAGGCCTTCACCGGGCCGGGCCGGTTCGTGTTCACCCTGGCGGATGGGAAGATAAGGGAGCTCAGGATTTCGGAGGCCTGACCAGGCATTCGCCTGGACCGGACTTTCGATGCGGCGAGGTAGAGAGCGCGTGGCCCATGGTTCGAGGCTCGGCTTCGCTGCGCCCCTCGCCATCAGGGCGAAGAGAATTCCACGGCCTCGTCCTGAGGTGCGACCGGAGGGAGCCTCGAAGGACGGGCAGCGCGCGCCGTGGATTCCGGCCTTGGCCGGAATGACATAGTGTGCGTGCAGGGCCGTGCCCCCACCCCGGCGTCATTCCCGCGAAGGCGGGAATCCAGTTTCAGCGCGCGTTGCCCATGGTTCGACAGGCTCACCATGAGGTCGAGAAGGCTGGCAGGCCGTCCGCACCAATTCCGCGTTCTCATTCCACGACCCCATCCTGAGCCCGTCGGAGGACGGGCAGCGCGCGCCGTGGATTCCGGCCTTCGCCGGAATGACATAGTGTGCGTGGCAGGGCCGTGCCCCCACCCCGGCGTCATTCCCGCGAAGGCGGGAATCCAGTTTTGTCGGCATCAGCGCGCGTTGCCCATGGTTCGACAGGCTCACCATGAGGTCGAGGAGGCTGGCAGGCCGTCCGCACCAATTCCGCGTCCTTCATTCCACGACCTCATCCTGAGCCTGTCGAAGGATGGGCAGCGCACGCGACCCCCTCACCCATGCCGGGACCTCTCCCCGACCGGGTGAGGAAGCCATGACGGGGCCGCACCCTGCTCCTCTCCCAGTCGGGGAGAGGTCCCGGCAGGGGTGAGGGGCCACGCGCCGTCTACCTGCCTACATCGAAAAGCTATTGCCATTCGGGCATAGCCCTCATGGCCTTCTCCGCTGAAATCTCCACCGGAGCGATTTCGCCCTTCGTGCCGCGTCGAAGTCCAGCCGAATGGCTCTCTACCTCACCACCGTGATCCGCTCGCTGGCGCGGGTCACGCCGGTATAGAGCCAGCGCCGCCGATCTTCGCGGAACACGTAGCTCTCGTCGAAGAGATAGACATTGTCCCACTGGCTGCCCTGCGCCTTGTGCACGGTGAGGCAATAGCCGAAGGTGAATTCGTCGACCCGCCGCCGCTCCGGCCAAGAGAGCCTGTCCTCCTCGCCGGCGAAGAAGGCCTCATGTGTCGTCACCTTGGCCTGCGAGCGTATGCCCGGATCGTCGGCGTCGAGCGTCATGGCGTAGCGCCCGCCGGGCCGCTTGCGCACCTCGGCGACCGTCCAGATCTGCCCGTTGAGCAGCCGCTTGACCGGATTGTTCCTGAGGCACACCAGCCGGTCCCCGACCACCGGCTCGTGCCGCGGCAGGCCTTTCAGCTCGCGCAGGCGGTCATTGTAGTCGACGCGCGTCGTGTTGCGCCCGACCAGCACCTGGTCGGCCTCCTGCACTTCGCCGCTGTCGACCTCGCCGCGCGGGATGACCTTGGATTCCCCATAGCGGCCGTTCTCGAGATATTCGCCTTCGCGGATATCGACCGACATGCGGATGATCGGATTGTCCCGCGCCTGCCGGTGGATTTCGGTGAGCATGATGTCGGGTTCGGCTGAGGTGAAAAAACCCGCGCCCTGTACCGGCGGCAATTGGAAGGGATCGCCCAGGACAAGCACCTTGGTGCCGAAGGAGAGCAGGTCGCGGCCCAGATTCTCGTCCACCATCGAGACTTCGTCGATGACGATGAGGTCCGCCGTCGCCGCTTCGGATTCGGGGTCGAGGGCGAATTTCGGCTCGCCCTCCTGGTCGGAAACCAGCGAATAGATGAGCGAGTGGATGGTCGAGGCGCCCTTTGCGCCATAACGCCGCATCACCAGCGCCGCCTTGCCGGTGAAGGCGGCGTATTTGACCGACTTCACCCCCTGCGCCAGGTGCACGGCAAGCGTCGATTTGCCCGTACCGGCCCAGCCGAACAGGCGGAACACCTGGTCGCCCTGCTTGTCCTTGAGCCAGCGCGAGACGGCCTGCAGGGCCTGGTCCTGCTGCGGCGACCACTCGACCATCAGGCGATCCCGGCGAGGATGGTCATTCGAATTTCACGTTGAGGGCCTAGTGCCTGCCTTCTAGCGGCCCGGTGCGAGTCGGGCAATCCGTGAAGTCGGGGCGGCGCCGCCGGAGGGCTAAATGCCCGTCGGCCGTGGCTGGAGGCAGGAGCACGACCGGCGGGCTGCCGCCGCGCAAGATGCGGCATCGGCTCAACCGGATGGGGAGGGCGGCAGTTGCACGGCGCCACTACACAGATTCGTGGTTCATCCGGGTGGCCGATCCACTATAGTGCGGGGAGGGCGCCTTGGGTTCGACGGTAATGAGCGCATATGGGTCGCCGCCCGCATCGGGCAGCGCCATAAGTGGTGGGAGTTTCGTGGCGGTGGCCGGCCCCAGCGGCGTCGGCAAGGACACGCTCATCAACTACGCCCGCGACAGGCTGGCCGGCGACCAGCGCTTCGTCTTCGTGCGGCGCATCATCACCCGGGATGCCGACGGCGTGACCGAGGACCACGACACGCTCAGCCGCAAGGAATTCGCGGCCGCCGAGGCGGCGGGCAAGTTCAGCCTGGTCTGGCAGGCGCATGGCCTGAGCTATGCCCTGCCGCGCAGCGTCGATGCGGACATTGCGGCCGGGCGCGTGGTGATCGCCAATATTTCCCGCCAGCTCATCGACGAGCTCAAGGCGCGCTACGAGAATTTCGTGCTGGTGGTCGTCTCCGCCCATCGCGACGTCATCGCCGCCCGGCTCAAGGCGCGCGGCCGCGAGAGCGACGCCGAGATCGTGGCCCGTCTCAACCGCATCGCCGTACAGGATACCGTGCGCTACGAGGCGATCCGCCTCGAGAATTCCGGCCCCAAGGAAACCGCCGGCGAACGCCTCGCCTCCCTGCTCAAGGCCACCGCCGAAGATCCCGAAACGGTCAAGGAAGCCATGGCCCGCGCGCCGATTTGAGACGTGGCAACCCTCGCCCCTTTGGGGAGAGGGTGCCCGGCAGGGCGGTGAGGGGTAGCCACGCGACAGAACGTCTGAGCGCGCGAACCCCTCACCCTGACCCTCTCCCCAAAGGGGCGAGGGGACGATGTGGTGAGGGCCGCAAGCATACATCTGCCCGCCCCCCATCGAAAGTCCGCCATTCGGGCATAGCCCTCATGGCCTTCTCCCCTCAAATCGATCCACCGGATCGATTTGGCCTTCGGCACGGTTCGAAGTCCAGGCGAATGCCTGGTTGGCAGGGAGCCCTTTCGCGCCTAAATCGCACTCCAGCTAATTTCATCAGCGAGCCATTCATGTCCCATCCCGCTTTCGAACTGCTGCGCGACGAAACCATCGGCGAAGTCAATTCGAGGGCGCGCCTCTACCGGCATAAGAAGACCGGCGCCGAGGTGCTGACGCTCGCCAATGACGACGAGAACAAGGTTTTCGGCATCACCTTCAAGACCCCGCCCGAGGATTCGACCGGCGTCGCCCACATCCTCGAGCACTCGGTGCTGTGCGGCAGCCGGAAATACCCGGTCAAGGAGCCCTTCGTGGAACTGCTCAAGGGCTCGCTCCACACCTTCCTCAACGCCATGACCTTCCCCGACAAGACGGTCTATCCGGTGGCGAGCCAGAACCTGAAGGATTTTTACAACCTGGTCGACGTGTATCTCGATGCCGTGCTGTTCCCGCTGATCAGCGAAAACACCTTCCGGCAGGAGGGCTGGCATTACGAGCTCGACGCCACCCAGGCCCCGCTCGCCTATAAGGGCGTCGTCTTCAACGAGATGAAGGGCGCCTATTCCTCGCCCGGCGCGGCGCTGGGCAAGAAGGCGCAGCAATCGATCTACCCCGATACGACCTATGGCGTCGATTCCGGCGGCGACCCGGCAAAAATTCCCGATCTGACCTACGAATATTTCAAGAATTTCCACGACCGGCTCTACCACCCCGCCAACGCCCGCATCGTCTTTTATGGCGATGATCCGGAGGAGATGCGTCTGGAAAAGCTCGAGGAATTCCTGGGCGAGTTCGAGCCGCTGGAGGTCAACCCGGTCGTCGCCCTGCAGCCGCGCTTCAGCACGCCCCGCCAGGTCGCCGGCACCTATGCCGCCAGCGAGGACGAGGCGCAGAAGCCCAATACCGCCATGGTGTCGGTCAACTGGATGCTCGATCCCATCGAGACGCAGGAGGCCATGATCGAATTGGCCCTGCTCGATTTCGCGCTGGTCGGCACCTCCGCTTCGCCGCTGCGCAAGGCGCTGACCGATTCCGGCCTCGGCGAAGGCCTGACCTCCGCCGGCCTCGCCGACGATTACCGGCAGCCCATGTTCTCGGCCGGCCTCAAGGGCGTGCTGCCCGAGGACGCCGGCAAGGTCGAGGCGCTGATCCTCGAGACGCTCGAAAAGCTTGCGGCCGAGGGCATCGACAAGGAGACGGTCGACGCGGCCGTCAACACGCTCGAATTCCAGCTGCGCGAGAACAATACCGGCTCCTTCCCGCGCGGCATTGCGCTGATCTTCCGCTCCATGCGCACCTGGCTGCATGGCGGCGATCCGCTCGCGCCCCTGCGGTTCGAGGACGAACTGGCCCGCGTCAAGGCGCGGCTGGCCTCGGGCGAGCGCATCTTCGAAACGCTGATCCGCGCCGGCCTGCTCGACAATACCCATCGCACCACCGTGCTGCTCACCGCCGACCCCGGCCAGCAGGCGCGCGAGGCCGCCGAGGAGCGGGCCCGGCTCGACAAGGTCCGCGCCGGCATGAGCGAAGCCGATATCGCCGAGATCATGCAGGAAACCGCCACGCTGAGGGCGCTGCAGGAGGCCGCCGATTCCCCCGAGGAGCTGGCGAAAATCCCGACGCTCCACCTCTCGGACCTGCCGCGGCAGAACAAGATCACGCCGACCGAGGAATTGCGCCTCGCCGATGCCCGCGTGCTCTATCACGACCTCAAGACATCGGGCGTGGTCTATCTCGACCTCGCTTTCGACATTCACGGCCTGCCGCCGGAACTCCTGCCCTATTTCCCGATCTTCACGCGCGCCCTGACGCAGACCGGCACGGCCAAGCAGGATTTCGTCTCCCTCAGCCAGCGCATCGGCCGCTCGACCGGCGGCATCGGCGCGGCCCGCCACATCTCCGGCCGCTTCGGCAGCAGGGAGGCCGCCGCCTACCTCATCATGCGCGGCAAGGCCGTGCCCGACCAGACCGGGGAAATGCTCGCCATTATGGCCGACGTGCTGACGACGGCGCGCCTCGACAACCGGGAGCGCATCCGCCAGATGGTGCTCGAGGAAAAGGCCGGCTTCGAAAGCCGGCTCTCGGGCATGGGCAATGGCATTGTCGGCATGCGCGTCAAGGCGCATTTCAACGAGCCGGACTGGGTCACCGAACAGCTTTCGGGCATTTCGCACCTGTTCTTCCTCAGGAAATTCGCCGCCGAGATCGACAGCGACTGGGCGGGCGTGCAGAAGAAGCTCGAGGCGATCCGCGACATCGTCGTGAACCGCAACGCGCTCACCGGCAATGTCACCGCCGATGCCGATGCCTGGGCGCAGTTCGGTCCAGGGCTCGCCGCTTTCCTTGCCGGCCTGCCGGCGCGCGAGCCGCGCTTTACGCCCTGGCCGGTGGA
The DNA here is from genome assembly GCA_035547675.1 of Devosia sp. GTDB lineage: Bacteria > Pseudomonadota > Alphaproteobacteria > Rhizobiales > Devosiaceae > DASZTU01. The sequence goes on along the minus strand of DASZUI010000160.1, from coordinate 2,082 downwards.
CGGCAGCGGCGTGCCCGAGGGCCTGACTTTCCCGGGCCAGGTCAACTATGTCGCCAAGGGCGCCAATATCGTCGCGCTGGGCTACAAGCCCTCCGGCGCGACCGCTGTCGCCATGACCTATCTCAACACCGGCTATCTCTGGGACAAGGTGCGCGTGCAGGGCGGCGCCTATGGCGCCTCCTCGGGGTTCCAGGAGGTGACGGGCAGCTTCATCTTCACCTCCTACCGCGACCCGAACCTGCTGGCGACGCTCGAGGCCTACGACAACGCGCCGGGTTTCCTGCGCCGCGACATCGGCGAGGCCGAGCTGACCCGCTCCATCATCGGCGTCATCGGCCGCATGGATGCCTACCAATTGCCGGACGCCAAGGGCTATTCGGCGCTGATCCAGGACCTGATCGGCGAAACCCCTGAGCACCGCCAGCAGCGCCGCGACGAGGTGCTGGGCGCCGGCGCCGGCGATTTCAGGGCGCTGGCCGATGTGCTGGCCGAGGCCAGCAAGGTAGGCCAGGTCGCCGTGCTCGGCTCGGAAGCCGCCATCAAGGCGGCCAATGACGAGCGCGGCGGGTTTTTGACGATCACGCGGGTGCTGTAAGGCCCTCACCCGCCTGCCGGCACCCTCTCCCGCATGCGGGAGAGGGGACCCGGTTCTTCTTCCCTCGCCCGCTTCGGGGGAGAGGGTGGCGCGAAGCGCCGGGTGAGGGCCTACGCCGGCAAGATATTCTGGTTCAGCCGGAACAGATTGTCCGGGTCGTATTGCCGCTTGACCCGGCGCAGCCGCGCCAGCGTCGCCGGCGGGTAGGCGGCACCGAGGCCTTCCGTGCCTTCCTTGCCCAGGAAGTTCACATAGGCGCCCGTGCCGTCGCCGAAGGCCGAAATGGCCTCGCTCGCCCAGCTTTCATGCTCGGGCGCCGCATTCGCCCCGCCGCCATAGAGCGCCAAAAACGACACCATGATCCGGCTCTTGCGATGGGCGAAGGCCGTTGCGTCCTCGGCAACCCGGCCGAAGGCGCCGCCCAGCACGCGGATCTGCGCCATCTTCATCGGCGCGCTGCTCCGGTCATAGGCGGCGAGCAGATGCCCCGCTTCCGCCTCGCCGAACCTGTCGATGAAGCGGCTCCTGACCGTCACGGTCGGCTTCGGCCCTTCCTCGGGGATGTAGAGGCTCGAAAGCGGCGCCGGCCGCACCATGTCGGCGAGCGGGGTGGCGAGGGCGCGGAAGGGGGCCAGCGCCGCTGCGGCCCCAGCCTGGCTGCCGGCATAGGCCATGAGCGCAACGAACACCTTCTGCCCATGCGCCTCCTTCGGCACGAAGGGCAGCGGCGGCAGCGGCATCACCGTGGCGATGGTCGAAAGCTCCTCAGGCGCCGCCTCGGCTGCCGCCGCAAAGCCGGCGATGACCTGCGGCGTCGGCGGCAAGACCAGCGGCCCGCCGATGAATTCCGGCAGCGGCTCCGCCCGGAATTTGAGGCGCGTCGCGACGCCGAAATTGCCGCCGCCGCCGCGGATCGCCCAGAACAGGTCCTGGTGATGGCTGGCGTCGGCAATGACGATGTCGCCCGCCGCCGTCACGATCTCGGCCGCGAGCAGCGAGTCGATGGTGAGGCCGTGCTTGCGCACCAGGAAGCCGACACCGCCGCCCAGCGTCAGCCCGCCGACGCCCACCGAGCCGGAATCGCCGAAGCCGATGATGAGCCCGTGCGGCTCGAGCGCGGCGGTGACCTGGCCGGCGGTAAGCCCGGTGCCGATCCAGGCGGTACGGCTCGCCTGGTCGATTTCGATGCGGTCTAGGTCGCGCAAATCGATGACCAGCCCGCCATTATTGCCGCTATGGCCGCAGGTGGAGTGCCCCCCGCTGCGCACCGCGAGCGCGAGGCCGGTCGCCTGGGCGAAGTTCACCGCCGCCGCGACATCGGTTGCATTGGCCACCCGGACGATGCCGGCCGGCCGGTGATCGAAATTGTCGAGGGCGACGCCGCGCCAATCGTCATAGTGCTGCTCGCCCGGCATCGCGATCCGGCCACGCAGCGCCGAGGCCAGCATCCTGATCTGGTCCTCGATGGGAAAACGCTTGTCCATTTT
>DASZUI010000159.1:0-4673 GCA_035547675.1 Devosia sp. | reverse complement strand
TTCGGGACGCCCGACGAGGTCTACGACCGGCCGGCCAACCTCTTTGTCGCCGGCTTCATCGGCGCCCCCGCAATGAACGTCTTTCCGGCCACGATCGGGCTCAAGGGTGGCGCGCCGGTCGCGCGCCTCAAGGGCGCCGACGTCGTCGTCGACCTGAGCCAATATCCCTTCCGCGCGCCGCCGCGCGAGGGCGACAGCGTGACGCTCGGCTTCCGTCCCGAGCACTTCCTCGCGCCCGGCGAGGCGAACGGCCATTCGGCGGCGGTTTTCACCCTGCCGGTCCAGTACACGGAAAAGACCGGCGGCGACGCCACCGGCTATTTCAAGACCGACAGCGGCCTGCTGGCGGTCAGCATACCCCCCGAGCGGATCGGGCAACTCCGGCAGGGCGACATGGTGTCGCTCGGCTTCCCGCACGGCCGGCTACACGCCTTCGACAGCGCCTCGGGAGAGCGGCTCTAGGGGGATTTTGGGGAGGGCAGCGCCGGGGCCACCCGGCCACGGGCTCGCCAGGCGGCGACGCCGGCGAGCGGAGTTGGTGGAGATCTCGTCCACTCCAGTTTCTGGCGGCAGGCCCGAGATCGGCAGCCGCGGCAGCGCAACGGATCGCCAGCGATCCGGGACAAAGGGAGGATAATCGATGTTTCTGAAGAAACTGGCCGGCTACACCACGGCCCTGCTCGCCGCGGCTTCGGCGACAGCGGTGTTCGCGGACCCGGTGCCGCTCACGATCTACCATTCGTGGTCGACGCCGAGCGAGATGGCGGCCCTCAACGTGCTCAAGACCCACCTCGCCAAGAACAATATCGGCTGGAACGAGATCGCGATCCCGCACGATACCGGCGCCAACGTCTCGCTCACCAACATGGTGACCGGTGGCAATCCGCCGAACGTCTTCATGAACTCCGATCCGGGGATCATCCGGGATCTCGCCAAGCAGGGCCTGATCCTCGACCTGACGCAGTTCATGAACGACAACAAGATCGCCCAGAATTTTCCGCCGACCGTGCTCAAGGAAGTCACGGTCGACGGCAAGATCTACAAGGCGCCGGCCGGCATCCACATCGACGGCATGGTCTACTGGAATATGGACGTGGCCCAGAAGGCGGGCGTCGATCCCACCAAGTGGCAGTCGCTCGACGACATGTGGGCCGATTTCCCGAAGATCAAGGCCGCCGGCTTCCAGCCGCTCGCCGTCGGATCGCAGGACTTCCAGGTCGGCTACCTGACGCACGCGCTGATCGCGGCCGTCGCCGGCCCCGACATCTACAACCGCTTCTACGGCCCGACGGTCGACCCGAAAGTGTTCGACGAGCCGGCCCTCAAGCAGGCAATCGACTGGGTCCGCAAGTTCAGCAAGGAGGTCGATGCCGGCTCGCAGAACCGCGCCTGGAACGACACCACCAATCTCGTCATCACCGGCAAGGCGCTGATGCAGATTCATGGTGACTGGATGAAGGGCGAGTGGCGCAACGCCGGCAAGGCTGCCGGCAAGGACTTCGGCTGCGAGAACATCCCCGGCACCAAGGCCCTGGCGGTGACGGTCGACGCCTGGAACTTCCTCGACGGTCCGGCGGTCACGCCCGACAAGAAGGCCGCCGAGCTCGAATTCGCCAAGCTCGACACCGACCCGCAGATCACGGCCGACTTCGCCGCCAAGAAGGGCTCGACCCCGGTGCGCCTCGACGCGGCAACGGCGGGGCTCGACCAGTGCAACACGCTCGTCCTCAATTCCCTCAAGGACGAATCGCACTCCGTCCAGAACCCGTTCAACATCGCCGACAGCGACTGGGTCCGCTCGGTCTGGAACGTCATGTTCAAGTTCTGGGGTGACCAGAACATGACCTCCGACGACGTGGTCAAGGAACTCAAGGACCAGTACGACCAGATTTTCGGCTGATCCAACGGGTTTTATCTCCCGATGACTGGCCGGCGGGATTTTTGCGGTCCCGCCGGCTTTCTTTTGCCTCGCTCCCGTCCCGCCTGTGCGGGCGGTAAAGCGGGCTGGATCCGAGGATCAAGCCCCGGGATGACGGTTGGGGTGGGGCAGCGGTCGAAAACGGCGATGGCGATGGAGAACGGCGCAGGCCGCGAATCTCCCTCCCCCTGGTGGGGAGGGTGGCGGCAGCCGGGTGGGGGTCGTCACTCGCGCCGCGTTTGCATCCACCCCCACCCCGGCGACGCTGCGGCTGGGGGCCTCATGGTTCGAGGCTCGCTGCGCTCGCACCTCACCATGAGGGTGGTGGGGGAGGACCTCACCCGAGGAGCACTCACCCCGCGAAGCACACCCGACAGGACCTCACCCCGGGGGTTGTGGGGGATCTGCCCTGAAGGACCTCACCCTGGGGGTGGGGGAGGACCTCACCCCCACGAAGGACCTCACCCTGAGGGTTGTGGGGGATCTGCCCTGAAGGACCTCACCCTGAGCTTGTCGAAGGGCGAGGTCCGGGGCGCCGCCGTCATGGCCGGGCTCCACCCGGTGCCTCCTCACCTCTCCCGTGGGGGGGAGAGGTCGGTCCGAAAGGACCGGGTGAGCGACTGTCTTGGTTGTCAAGCTGGTTGCCAGGGTTTTTGGTCGCGGATGATGGCGTTGAGGATGGTGAGGAGTTTTCTGGCGGTGGCGATGAGGGCGACGAGTTTGGGCTTGCCGTTGGCGCGCAGCCGGTCGTTGAAGGCCTTGAGGGTCGGGTTGTGACGGGCGGCGACGAGGGCGCCGATGAACAGGGCGGTCCTGACGGTGGGGCGCCCGCCGCCGATAAAGCTCCGGCCGCGCCATTTGCCCGACTGGCGGGTGAACGGGGCGAGGCCGGCGAGGGCGGCGATCTGTTTGGGACTGAGGGTGCCCAGTTCGGGCAGTTCGGCGAGCAGGGTTCGGGCGATGATCGGGCCGATGCCCGGGACGGAGGCGAGCAGGTTCTCCCTGTCGCGCCAGACGGGGGTGTGGCGCACCAGGCGGTCGATGTTGCCATCGAGGTCCTTGAGTTCGTCCTCGAGCAGGGTGACGACGCGGGCGAGCGACGCGCGCACCCGGCCCGGCTGGGCCTTCATCCGGCGCGCCCGTTCGGCCGCCAGCATCTCGACCAGTTGCCGGCGGCGGGCCATCAGCGCCGCCAGCTGCTGCGTCTCGGGATCGGCCAGCGGCCGCGGCTCGGGACGCACCGCGGCCACGAACCGGGCGATGAGCCGGGCGTCGATCGGATCGGTCTTGGCCTTGAGCCCGATCGCCTGCGCATAGTGCCTGACCTGGGCCGGGTTGAGCACCACGACCGGCAGTCCGGCCGCCGCCAGTTCGGCGACCGCCAGCCGCTCGTAGCGCCCCGAGGCTTCGATGCCGATGCCGATGAGGCCTTCGAGCGCCCCCAGCCGCGCAACCAGCGCCGCCACCCCGGCTTCGTCATTGCCGAGCGCAAAGCTCTCGCCCAGGGGCGCCACATGCACATCCAGCCGCCCCTTGCTCACATCCACCCCAACGGTGATCTCCATCTTGTCCCTTCCTTGCCTAATCGGGCTCGCGCGCCTGCGGCCCCGGCGACTGTTCGGGATCAATGGATCGATGCGGGGCGCCCCGCGCTCACTTACGGGCTTTGCCGCCCAGGGGGCCTCCAGGCTGCCCCGCATCACCGCACCTCCATCCTTACCAGATGAAGCAGCTTCATAGTTACAAGGGGGGCTTCTTTCCATCCCGAACGGAGACGTGAAGGGGGGCGCCACGGACGTTTCACGGACCTCGCCCATCGACAGGCACAGGGTGAGGTCCTCCTAGGGCTGATCTTCTCCCGAGGTGAGGTCCTTCCCCAACTCCCTCATGGTGAGCCTGTCGAACCATGAGGGCCCCGACCCCGGCGGTGCCCATCTCCCTCCCTCTTGCGGGGCGGGGTCAGGGGTGGGGGTGGAAACAAACGCTGCGCGACTGGCTAACCCCACCCGGCTGGCGCCACCCTCCCAGACGGGGGAGGGAGATTTGCGGCCCGCGCCTCTCCTCCCCCGTTCACGGCGGAGGGGACCAGGGAGGGCGGTGGAGGGCGAGCGGCGGTGGCAACGCGGGCATCAAAGGCCCCCTCACCCGGATCGCTACGCAGTCCGACCTCTGACCCGAGCGGAAAGGAGGGAGGAGGAATCGCGCCACATCTCACCTCTCCCCAAAAGGGGCGAGGCGAAGGGGGACCGCCGCCGGCGCCCGATTTGCCGGCGGGCTGGATAAGCCGGAATCTGGCTGGGGCGCTAGGATTCGAACCTAGGAATGGCGGTACCAAAAACCGCTGCCTTACCACTTGGCGACGCCCCAACGGGCGGGGTTCGTACACGCTTTGCCGGTAGTGCGCAACAAAGCTCGCCGCCTCAGGCCATGCCTTAGATGGGGGAGAGGTCGCGGCTGTCCGCCGCCTCGTGCCATGCCTTGCATGAGGGGAGGTGGCGGCTGTCCACCGCCTCGCGCCATGCCGTGAACGGGGGGAGGTGGCGGCTGTCCCGCGCCTCGCGCCATGCCGTGAGTGGGGCGAGGTGGCGGCTGTCCGCCCCCTCACACTGCGCCTTGACCGGCGGGAGGTGGCGGCTGTTCGGCGCCGCATATCATGGCTTGAACGGGGGGGAGGTGGCGGCTATAAAGCGCCGCATTCCGATCCGCCCGGCGCGATCGGGACCATCAGGCGTGACGGAGTATAGCGCAGCCTGGT
>DASZUI010000158.1:0-2875 GCA_035547675.1 Devosia sp. | reverse complement strand
CCGATGCCGGTCGCGATGTCATGCGTGCCGTCGCCGTCGAGGTCGAGCTCGACCGTAATGTCGGTCTCGTTGGTTTTCCTCGCGATTTTCGCCTTGCGCGACATGCCCTGCTCCTCTGGCCAGGGGGCTGATCGTGGCCATTGCATTCGGCCGACCACGCCCTAAATACGGAAAAATCCTTTTGGAGTGTTGAATGTCGAAGGACAATGAATTTCCGGGCTGGCACGGCACCACCATCGTGGCGGTCCGGAAGGGCAACAAGGTGGTCATCGCCGGCGACGGCCAGGTTTCCGTCGGCAATACGGTGATGAAGCACAATGCCAGGAAGGTGCGGCGCCTCGCCAATGGCAAGGTGATCGGCGGCTTCGCCGGCGCCACGGCCGATGCCTTCACGCTGTTCGAGCGGCTCGAGTCGAAACTCGAGCAGTACCCCGACCAGCTGATGCGCGCCGCCGTCGAACTCGCCAAGGACTGGCGCACCGACCGCTATCTGCGCCGGCTCGAGGCCATGATGATCGTCGCCGACAAGGAGGTGACGCTGGTGCTTACCGGCACGGGCGACGTGCTCACCCCCGACCATGACGTGATCGCCATCGGCTCGGGCGGCAATTACGCCCAGTCCGCCGCGCTGGCGCTGGCCGAAAATACCGAGCTCGATGCCGAATCCATCGCCCGCAAGGCAATGAAGATCGCCGCCGAGATCTGCATCTACACCAATGAGAACGTGACGCTGGAATCGATCGAATCCTGAGCCGCCGACGTTCTGCCTACCTGGCCCGACTGGCGGGCACCAAAGTAAAACCTTCCTCGCCACCAACCGCCGGCTGACCAGCGGCGGCCCGGGCGAAGTTTAGGGGCGTGCTGCCGAGGCGCCCCGGAAAGTGACAAGCATGAGTGACAATCTCTCCCCGCGCGACATCGTCGCCGAGCTCGACCGCTTCATCGTCGGGCAAAAGGACGCCAAGCGCGCCGTCGCCGTGGCGCTCAGGAATCGCTGGCGCCGGCAGCAGCTGCCCGAGGAGCTGCGCCGCGAGGTGACGCCCAAGAACATATTGATGATCGGCCCCACCGGCGTCGGCAAGACCGAGATTTCGCGCCGGCTGGCGCGGCTGGCGCAGGCGCCCTTCCTCAAGGTCGAGGCCACCAAATTCACCGAGGTCGGCTATGTCGGCCGCGACGTGGAGCAGATCGTGCGCGACCTAGTCGAGGTCGGCGTCGGCCTGCTCAAGGACAAGCAGCGCGTCGAAGTCGAGCAGAAGGCCAAGGCCAATGTCGAGGAGCGCATCCTCGATGCGCTGGTCGGCTCCTCCGCCTCGCCCTCGACCCGCGACAGCTTCCGCCAGAAGCTGGAAAACCACGAGCTCGACGACCGCGAGATCGAAATCGAGGTATCGCCGACCGCCGGCACCGGCCAGCCGCTGTTCGACATTCCCGGCGTGCCGGGCGGCAATATGGGCGTGATCAACCTTTCCGAAATGCTCGGCAAGGCGATGGGCGGTCGCGGCGTCAAGCGCAAGGTCAAGGTCTCCGAGAGCCGCGAGCTGCTGCTCGCCGACGAGACGGACAAGCTGCTCGACCAGGACGCGCTCCGCGCCGACGCCATCGAGCTGGTGGAGAACCACGGCATCGTCTTCATCGACGAGATCGACAAGATCACCAATTCCGGCTATCGCGGCGCCGATGTCTCGCGCGAGGGCGTGCAGCGCGATCTGCTGCCCTTGATCGAGGGCACGACGGTTTCGACCAAATACGGGCCGGTGAAGACGGACCATATCCTCTTCATCGCCTCGGGCGCCTTCGCCGTTGCCAAGCCCTCGGACCTCCTGCCCGAACTGCAGGGGCGGCTGCCGATCCGCGTCGAACTGCAGGCGCTGAAGAAGGAAGACCTGATCCGCATCCTCAACGATACGGAAGTCAGCCTCATCAAGCAGTACACGGCGCTGCTCGCGACCGAGGGCGTGAACCTCGATTTCACCCCCGACGGGATCGACGCCATCGCCGACGCGGCGGTCAAGGTCAACGACACGGTCGAGAATATCGGCGCCCGCCGCCTCTCCACCATCATGGAGCGGCTGGTCGAAGAACTCTCCTTCGACGCCCCCGACCGGCAGGGCGAGACCATCGTCATCGACCGCGCCTATGTCGACGGCAAGGTCGGCCCGCTCGCCGGCAATGCCGATCTGAGCAAGTTCGTCCTCTAGCCCCCGGCCATTCGGCTGGACTTCGCGCCGGCCGCGCAGCGGCAAAATCCCTCCGGTGGAGGGATTTTAGGCGAGAAGGGTTCTGAGCCGCCTGTGCAAAGGTCCGGTGGACCTTTGCCGGCGAAGAACGCCCGTAGCGCTATGCGCGTAGGGCTGGCGGAGGGCTATGCCCGAATGGCGTCGGCCTTTCGATGTGGGCAGGTAGGGAGCGCGCGGGCCATGGTTCGACAGGCTCACCATGAGGTCGGTGGAATTTAGATGCCCGCATATTGCGACCTCATCCTGAGCTTGTCGAAGGATGGGCAGCGCGCGCTGCCCAAGGCCCCCTCACCCGGCCTTCGGCCGACCTCTCCCCCAAGGGAGAGGTGAAAGAGGGGGCAGTACCTCGCCGCGAGAGGTAAAAGAGGGGCACCCGCCCCGCCGCCACATCACCTCTCCCTTAGGGGGAGAGGTCGGCGCGTGAGCGCCGGGTGAGGGGGCCTTACGCCGCCCAAAAGCTGGTAAGACGGCCTTCCCCCGAAACTTATCCCCACCCCCCAACCTCTCCCTTATCCTCCTGCCGTCCCCCGCAAACTGCGGGATCGCGACGAACGGTTCGCGGGGGACGGTCGGTGGACCGGGAGTCGTCCCGGTCCGGGGGGATGCGGATACCGTGATCCCGACGGCAGAAGGAT
>DASZUI010000157.1:0-3468 GCA_035547675.1 Devosia sp. | reverse complement strand
GCCGAAGAGGACAAGCTGGCGCTGCACCGCTTCAAGGCGGACGAGGCCTATCTGATCGGCAAGGGCAAGGGGCCGGTCGAGGCCTATCTGCAGATCGACGAATATATCCGCATCGCCCGCATTTCCGGCGCCGACGCGATCCATCCGGGCTATGGGCTGCTGTCGGAATCGCCGGAATTCGCCGATGCCTGCGAGGATGCCGGGATCACCTTCATCGGGCCGCGGGCGCAGACCATGCGCGACCTCGGCAACAAGGTCGCGGCGCGCAACATGGCGCAATCGGTCGGCGTGCCCATGGTGCCGGCGACGCAGGCGCTGCCCGACGATCTCGACGAGGTCGCGAGGATGGCGGCCAGGATCGGCTATCCGCTGATGCTCAAGGCGAGCTGGGGCGGCGGCGGGCGCGGCATGCGCCGGATCATGGACGAAGGCGATCTCCGCCACGAAGTCTCCGAGGGCAAGCGCGAGGCCAAGGCCGCCTTCGGCAAGGACGAGATGTATCTCGAAAAGCTGGTCGAGCGCGCCCGGCATGTCGAGGTGCAGATCGTCGGCGACGACCACGGCAATCTGGTGCACCTGTTCGAGCGCGACTGCTCGGTGCAGCGGCGCAACCAGAAGGTGGTGGAGCGGGCGCCGGCACCCTATCTCAACGACGAGGTGCGCGCCGAATTGACGGCGGCGGCGCTCCGGCTCGGCAAGGCAGCCAATTATCGCGGCGCCGGCACGGTCGAATTCCTGATGGATGCCGATACCGACGAATTCTATTTCATCGAGGTCAATCCGCGCATCCAGGTCGAGCACACGGTGACCGAAGTCGTCACCGGCATCGACATCGTGAAGGCGCAGATCAGGATCGCCGAGGGCGCGGTCATCGGCACGCCGGAATCGGGCGTGCCGCCGCAGGAGGAAATCCGGCTCAACGGCAATGCCATCCAGTGCCGCATCACCACCGAAGACCCGGAAGAGAATTTCATTCCCGATTACGGCCGGATCACCGCCTATCGCGAGGCGACCGGCTTCGGCGTCCGGCTCGATGGCGGCACGGCCTATGCCGGGGCGGTGATCACCCGCTTCTACGATCCGCTGCTCGAAAAGGTGACCTGCTGGGCGCCGACGCCCGAGGAGGCGATTGCTCGGATGAACCGCGCCCTGCGCGAATTCCGCATCCGCGGCGTTTCGACCAATCTCGCCTTCCTCGAAAACATCATCACCCATCCGGATTTCGTCTCGAACCGCTATACGACGCGCTTCATCGACACGACGCCGGCATTGTTCGACATCCGCCGCCGCCGCGACCGGGCGACCAAGCTTCTCACCTACATTGCCGACGTCACCATCAACGGCCACCCCGAAGTGCGCGACCGCCCGCGGCCGCCCGCCGACCGGGCGGAGCCGATCGTGCCCGAGTTCGAGCCGCTGCCCCTGATCGAGGGCAGCCGCCAGGTGCTGGAGCGCGAGGGGCCGAAGGGCCTCGCCCGATGGATGAAGGCGCAGACCCGCGTGCTCTTCACCGACACCACGATGCGCGACGCGCATCAGAGCCTGCTCGCCACCCGCATGCGCAGCTACGACATCACGCGCATCGCGCGGGCCTATAGCCGCGGCCTGCCGAACCTCTTTTCGCTCGAATGCTGGGGCGGGGCGACGTTCGACGTCGCCATGCGCTTCCTCAACGAGGACCCGTGGGAGCGGCTGGCGCAAATCCGCGAGGGCGCGCCGAACATCCTGACCCAGATGCTGCTGCGCGGCAGCAATGGCGTCGGCTACACGAACTATCCCGACAATGTGGTGAAGTTCTTCGTGGCGCAGGCGGCCAAGGGCGGCGTCGATCTGTTCCGCGTCTTCGACTGCCTCAACTGGGTCGAGAACATGCGCGTCTCGATGGATGCGGTGATCGAGGCCGACAAGGTCTGCGAGGGCGCCATCTGCTACACGGGCGACATTCTCGATCCCGACCGGGCCAAATACGACCTCAAATATTACGTCAACCTCGCCCGGGAGCTCGAGGCGGCGGGCGCGCATGTGCTCGGGCTGAAGGACATGGCGGGGCTGCTCAAGCCGGCGGCGGCGAGGAAGCTGTTCGAGACGCTGAAGCAGGAAATTTCCCTGCCGATCCATTTCCACACCCACGACACATCGGGCGCCTCGGCGGCGACGGTGCTGGCGGCGGTGGACGCCGGGGTCGATGCCGTCGATGCGGCCATGGATGCGCTTTCGGGCACGACGAGCCAGCCAACGCTGGGCTCGCTCGTCGCCGCGCTCAAGGGCGGGCAGCGCGATCCGGGCCTCGACGACGAGGCGATCCGCGACATTTCGTTCTATTGGGAGAGCGTGAGGACGCAGTATCGGGCCTTCGAGAGCGATCTGCGCTCGGGCGCCTCGGAAGTCTATCTCCACGAGATGCCGGGCGGCCAGTTCACCAATCTCAAGGAACAGGCGCGTTCGCTCGGGCTCGAAAGCCGCTGGCACGAGGTCTCCCACACCTATGCCGACGTCAACAAGATGTTCGGCGACATCGTCAAGGTCACGCCCTCCTCCAAGGTGGTGGGCGACATGGCGCTCGCCATGGTCTCGTCGGACCTGACGCGGGCCGATGTGGAAGACCCGGACCGCGACATCGCCTTCCCGGATTCGGTGGTCGGCTTCTTCATGGGCGAGCTGGGCCAGCCGCCGGGGGGCTTCCCCGAGGCGCTGCAGAAAAAGGTGCTCAAGGGCAAGGCGCCGATGACCGAGCGGCCGGGCTCCTATCTCGAGGATGTCGACCTCGAGGCCGAGCGGGCCAAGGCGGCGCAGGCGACGAACATGGAAATCGACGATTTCCGCCTCGCCTCCTATTTGATGTACCCCAAGGTCTTCACCGATTTCGCCCGCTCGCAGGACGCCTACGGGCCGACCGAAGTGCTGCCCACCCCGGTCTATTTCTACGGCCTGACGCAGGGCGAGGAGATTTTCGTCGAGATCGAGCGCGGCAAGCAGATGGTGATCAGCTATCTCGGCCGGGCCGAAACCAACGAGAAGGGGCAGGTCCGCGTCTTCTTCGACCTCAATGGCCAGCCGCGCACCATCACCGTGCCGGACCGGCTGCGCGTGGGCGAGGTCAAGGTCCGCCCCAAGGCGGCGCCCTCGGATGCCAAGCAGGTGGGCGCGCCGATGCCGGGCGTCATTTCCGGTGTGACGGTTGCGGCCGGGCAGGCGGTCAAGGCCGGCGACGTGCTGCTCTCGATCGAAGCCATGAAGATGGAAACGGCGATCCACGCCGAGGCCGACGGCACCATCGCCGAAGTGCTGGTGCGGCAGGGCGACCAGATCGACGCCAAGGATCTGCTGGTCAGGTTCGCGTAGCGGCGCGGGGCGGCTACGTCATTCGACCACTTGAGGCCTGGCGGCGGGCGTGGGATTCCCGTGGTGAAAGGATTTCCTCATGGGTGATGCGCGCTTCAACCGGGTTCGCCGCCGCTATGGGCCGCC
>DASZUI010000156.1:0-27090 GCA_035547675.1 Devosia sp. | reverse complement strand
GCGCCCTTCGGCCGCGAGGATTTCGCACGCCAGGACAGCTGGACGCCGGACGGACCCGGATTTGTGACACTCTCCGTCATCGACGGCGAGGGGCGCTCGGATTCGGTGGGAGTGTATCTGCAGTAGACCGTTGCATATCGGTAACGGCCCTATCCTTGCGGACTCTCTCACCTTCGACTAACCTCAAGGAAATATTTGGCGCCCGCTCAGGCGCCGTTCTCTATTTTTCACTCTAGTTGCTGGCGGCGCAGTTTCTGGGGAGCGTCATGGGTCAGGGAGCGGCACGCCTTTCTGCCGGAGCGCTAAAGGGCCTTGCGGCATCGGCGCTGCTCGGCCTCGTGCTGTCCGGGCTCGCGGCACCGGCGAGCGCCGCGCCGGTCAAGCCGGCGGCCGTCTCGGTCGAGGCCAGCCGGCAGGCGCTGTTCAGGAAGATGATGGCGGCGCCCTCCAATGTGGATCTGGCGCTGCAATATGCCGAGCTTTCGGCGCAGATGGGCGACCTCGAAGGCGCGGTATCGACGCTGGAGCGGCTGCTGATCTTCGCGCCGCACCTGGCGCGGCTCAATTTCGAACTCGGCGTACTCTATTACAAGCTCGGCGCCTTCGATGCGGCGACCGGCTATTTCAACGCGGCGCTCGCCTCGGGCGACGCCACGGCGGACATCAAGGCGCAATCGGCCGACTATATCGCGGCGGCGGCGCGGAATACGGCCGCCGACGTCGATAGCGGCAATTTCATGCTGGGGGCGCGCTACCAGAGCAATGCCAATGGCGGGGCGGAAAGCGGCATCGTCCATCTCAACGGCGTGGAGTTCGACCTCAACACGGCGGCGATGGCCGACCCCGACGCCAATGCCTTCGCCAGTTTCGGCGGGCATCTCTCGCACGACCTTGAGAACCAGGGCGACAGGTTCGACGCCGACATCGCGCTCTATGCGGCGCTTTACAACAAGCATTTCGAGCTCAATACGGCCGCCGGGGAGGCCGATTTCGGGCCGGTGTTCAACCTCGAGCGCTTCGGGCTCAGCCATTCCCGCGCCCAAATCTATGGCGTTCTGGGCGCCATCAGCCTCAAGGGCGATCCTTACCTTTATACGGCCGGCCTGGGCGCCGTCGCGATCCACGATTTCGATGCGGCCACCCAAGGCGATGTGCGGCTGGAATACCGCTATGAGGACTACGTCAATTCCGACTACCGCCCGGACGTTTCCGACATGACGGGCGAGCGGACGCGCGCCTCGGCCGATCTCAAGCGCCAGCTCAACGACCGGGTCTCCCTTTACGGGCAGGTGTTCGGCGAGCGCAAGGACGCCAGTGCTGCCGACCGCGCCTATTGGCAGGCGGGCGGCCTCGTCGGCACGACCATTGCGATCAATTCGCCGCTGCCCAATGCCGCGGGCCCCTGGTCGCTCGACCTGCAGGCCGGGATCGAGAGCCGCAACTATGATGCGGCGGACCCGATGATCTCCAGTTCGGCGCGGCACGATACCGAGGCCTTCGCGCAGGGCGCGCTGACGGTGCCGCTGGCGCCGAGCTGGTCGGCGGTCGGGACGCTGGGCTATCGCAAGGTCAGCTCGAACTACGACCTTTATTCCTATGACGATGTCAGCACGTCGCTGGCGATCATGAAGAGCTTCTAGGAGGGTTCGATGCGGGCCCAGGCATTCCTCGCCGCCATTCTGCTCATGGGCACCGCCGCCCCCGTGCTCGCGCAGCAGGTGGGCGTCGCCGCCGCGGTCAACCAGTCGGCGGTCGGCACGCCGCCCAGCCAGAAGCCGCGCACCATGGTGCTGGGCGCCAGCGTGATCCACAATGAGCGGATCGAGACCAATTCGATCGGCCTGCTGCAAATCCTGCTGGCGGACGGGACGAGCTTCACGGTCGGGCCGAACTCGGCGATGTCGATCGATTCCTTCGTCTACGATCCCGATGCGAACACCGCCAAGGTCGTGGCGACATTGGCCAAGGGCACGTTCCGCTTCATCGGCGGGCGGACGTCCAAAACCCCGGACGGGGCGACGATCAATACGCCGGTCGGCACGGTGGGGATTCGCGGCGGCATCGGCGATTTCGATTTTTCGCACCGCAACGGCACGCCGAGCCATATCGACATGCTGTTCGGCAATTCCATCACCCTGACCCAGGGCGGGCACCAGCTCGGGCGGCTCTATGCCGCGGGCTATTCGATCGCTCTGGGCGCAGGTGGCGCGGCCGGCGTGATCAAGACGCCGCCCGGCTGGACCCAGGCGCTGCAGCGCCTGCTGAGCGGCGCGGACCGCCCGGCGCGCCGCGGGGGCGGCGGTGGCGGGGCGGGAAGCCATGCCGCCACGCAAATCGCCAGCGCCCTTTCGGGCAACAATACGCAGGGCGGCGGCGCATTGCCGCTGCCGGGGATCACGCTACCTCCGGCGCCGGGAGGCCTGACGCTGCTTGCCGGCTCGCCGCCGCCCCTGCCCTCCTCGGTGCTGCCGAATGCGAACGGGGTGCCCGGCGTGCCGGGTGGGGGCTATGCAAGGTGGGGAGAGATCAACAATTCGTCGCTCGCCGGGGTCACGGCGACCTATACGGGCACCTACAGCCTGACGGGGGGGTTCCAGAACCTGCCACCCGGGATCACCAGTCCGACAGGGGCGGTGCAGGGGCCGTTCTCGCTCGACTATGCCTTTGGCAGTCACAATGGGCAGGGCCAGATGACCTTCATGGATGCCGGCGGCACGGACACGCTGAGCCTGCCGGTGAACCCGACCAGCTCGGGCAATGGCGCGGCGACCTTCCATGGCGGCTATAGCGAGACGGTGGTGGGGGCCAATTATTCCGTCCCGGCCTCGCTGAGCGTCGATGGCGGCTTCTCCAATACCACCGGCGGCGTCGGGCACGGCGTGAGCGGCACGATCGCCGCCTCGGTGGGGCCGATCCCCGTGAACAGCCAGAATGTGAGCTTCTCGGCGAACGGCACGTTCAACGGCGCGCTCGACCACACCACGCCCTGACGCGGCCGGAATCTCGCCGGTGGCAGCAAGAGGCAAGTTCGGCGCGCGCGGTGGCGAATGGCGCCGGCGGCTCATCGTGGCGAGTGCGGGCCTTGCCGGCATGGTGCTGGCGCTCCTGCTGGCCTTCGCCGACCCGGTGCTCTACGGGAAGCTCGAAAATATCGTCTTCGACGGCTATCAGCGGCTGAAGCCGCGCGCCGAGGCGGGCGCGCCCATCACCCTCATCGACATAGACGAGAACTCGATCGACAAGCTCGGGCAGTGGCCCTGGCCGCGCACCGTGCTCGCCGATATGGTGAATCGGCTGGCGGGCATGGGCGCCGCCGCGATCGCCTTCGACATCGCCTTTTCCGAGCCCGACCGAACCTCGCCCGCCGACAGCATTGCGCGGCTGGAACGGCAGGGCGCCAAGGTCGACTTGCCGGCCGGCCTGCCGCTCGACAATGACGCGGTGCTCGCCAAGGCCTTCGGCGCGGCGCCGGTCGTGGCGGGAATCGCGCTGAGCGACGAAACCAAGTCCCCATTGCCGCCGCCCAAGGCGGGCTTCGCCTTCGGCGGGGCCGACCCGAAGAGCTATCTCCCGGCGCTCACCGGCGGGGTGGTCAACCTGCCGGCCCTGACAGCGGCGGCCTCGGGCATGGGATCGTTCTCGTTCCCGCCGAGCGACGACGGGGTGGTGAGACGGCTGCCGCTGGTGTCCTCCGCGCAGGGCAATCTCTATCCGGCGCTGTCGGTGGAAACGCTGCGCGTGGCGCAGGGGGCGAGCTCCTTCGCCATCCGCTCGACCGGCGCAAGCGGGGAAGCCGATACCGGCCGCCCGGCGATGACGGCCTTCAAGGTGGGCGATTACACCATGCCGGTGGAGCCGGATGGGAGCCTCCGCATCTATTATTCGGGGCTTGCCCATTTGGCGACCATTCCGGCCGCCGAACTGCTGGCGGGGCATGCGGCCAAGGATGCCATAGATGGCCATATCGTGATCGTCGGGACGAGTGCCCTGGGGCTGCGCGACCTGGTGGCGACGCCTTTCGCGGCCGGCGTGCCCGGCATGCGTGTTCACGCCGAAATCATCGACCAGATCCTGGGGCAGACCTTTCTCGACCGGCCGGACTGGGCACCGGGCGCGGAAGTCGCGCTCGCGCTGCTGCTGGGCCTCATCGTTGCCCTGCTGGAGGCAGCGACGGGCGCCATTGCGAGCACGATCGGCACGCTGGTGCTGATCGCGGCGGCGACGGGGCTTTCCTGGTGGGCCTTTGCCGAGGAGCGGCTGCTGCTCGATCCGGTTCTGCCTGCGGGGGCTGCGGCGCTGGCCTTCGCGCTGGCGACGCCGGTGCAGCTGCTCTGGACGGACCGGGAGAAGCGCTTCATCCGCACGGCCTTCTCGCGCTATCTCGCGCCGGAGCTGGTGGAGCGGCTGGCCGGCAATCCGGAAGCGCTGCAGCTCGGCGGAGAAAACCGCGAGCTCACCGTGCTGTTTTCGGACATACGCGACTTCACCGCCATAGCCGAGACGCTGACGCCCGCCGAGCTGACGGCGCTGCTCAACGGCTTTCTGACGCCGGCAACCGACGTGCTGCTTAAGGCCGAGGCCACGATCGACAAATATATCGGCGATGCCGTGATGGCGTTCTGGAACGCGCCGCTCGACATTGCCGATCATCCGCGCAAGGCGTGCCTCGCCGCGCTCGGGGTGCTGGGCGCGCTCGAAAAGCTGCACGAGGCGGACGGACCGGCGCTGCGCGTCGGCATCGGCATCAATACCGGGACATGCGCCGTCGGCAATTTCGGCTCACGCCAGCGCTTCTCCTATTCGGCGATGGGCGACAATGTGAACATCGCCTCGCGCCTAGAAGGGCTGACCAAGCAGTATGGCGTGCCGATACTGGTCAGCGGCAGCACGAGGAGCGCCGCCGGCGACCTCGCCTTCCTCGAAATCGACCGCGTGCGGGTCGTGGGCCGGCAGGAGCCGCTGACGATCCATGCGCTGCTGGGCGGGCCGGACGATCTGTCCTCGGCCGGCTTTCTGGCGCTGCGGCAGGCGCATGAACGCCTGCTCGCGGCCTATCGGGCGCTCGATTTCGGCGCGGCCGACACGGCGCTGGCCGAGGCCCGGCGCCACGGACCGGCGCTCGGCGGCCTCTACGCACTCTATGGTGATCGCCTCGCCGCGCTTCGCGCCGAACCGCCGCCTGCCCCCTGGGACGGCGTCTATGTCGCCCGGCAGAAATAGGACGACAGTCCTGCAAATAGCCGTAAGTACGTGTTGTTACTTACGCAACCCGCGTCCTTCCCGATGTGATCGCGCGACAACAGAATTTTGAAATTGCACCAGTGTCGGCGCTTTAGATTGACAATGACCGCAAAGCACACTCAGCTTTGGTGCAGTTGTTGTTGAGGGCATGACATGCCTGGCAAGCGGCGCAACCACTCGACCGGCAGGGTAGTTTCGCCAGGCGCGGCCGAGGCGAGACGCCTTGCGTTCCAAATCTTCGCCTCTTCTTTTCCTGACCATAGCGACGGCTTCCGCAGGCCGCCGGCACCGCCGCCGGCGGCAAGTTCGCTTCGCACCCTGACGGCGGCGATGGGCCCTCGCCGCGGCCTTATCGGGGCAGCCGGTGCGGCGGCTACGCTGTTCCTGCTGACCGCAACCCCCTCGCTGGCCGATTGCGCGACCACCAGCCCCGGCACGGTTACGTGCTCGCCGGGCGGCTCGGGCGGCGGCTATAGCGGCGGGCCCGCGGCAATCACGGTGACCAGCGGCACCACGATCAATTCCCAGGGCATCAGCGTTTCCGGAGCCGGCGACACCAGCATCGTCAACAATGGCAACATCAACGGCAGTCTGACCGGCACGGTCGCCGGCGCGCCGATGTCGAACATGTCGATCTATGTGACCGGCGGCGGCAATGTCAGCATCGACGAGAATGGCAGCATCAACCAGAACATCGGCGTCAACGGCAGCACCGGCACCAATACGCTGATCGTGCGGGCCGGCCATTCCGTGAACACCACGGCGATGTCCGGGCTGAACAATACCGTCGACAATTCCGGCATGTTCAATTCCAGCCTCACCCTGACATCGGGCGCGGGCGGGCAGAACTCGATCACCAACCGCGTCGGCGCGCAGCTCAACACCATCGTGCTCAACGGCACGAACAATGCCATCGACAATGCCGGCACGATCAATCAGTCGATCACCCAGGTCGGCACCGGCACCAACAGCATCATCAATCGATCGGGCGCCGTCATCAGCGGCGTCATCGACACGACGGGCGGCGGCGCCTCTGTCGACCGGATCGACAATGCCGGCACGATCAACAACGGGGTGAAGCTCGGCGACGGCAATGATTACTTCGTCAACCGGCCGAGCGGCACCAGCGGCAATAACCCGCCGGTCGCCAACGGCACCATCGACATGGGTGCCGGCAACGACTATTTCGTCATGGCCGGCGGCACGGTCAACGGCCAGGTGCTGATGGGGCCAGGCACCGACACGGTGGGCATTTCCGCCGGGCGGATCACCAGTTCGGTCGATGCGGGCGACGGCAACGACTTCATCTTCTGGAGCGGCGGCAATGTCAGCAGCGGCCTCTTTGCCGGCACCGGCAATGATTCCGCGATCTTCACCAATCTCACCTCGGCCAATCTGACGCCGGGGCTGCCCATCGACGGCGGCCTGGGCACCGACCGGCTCGCCTGGCAGAACAGCAGCAATGGGCCGAACGGCACGGATGTCGGTTCGATTACCAATTGGGAGACCGTCAGCCTCCAACAAGGATCGCATCTCACCTTCGAATATGGCGGCGACGCACTGGTCCTGGGGGATGCCGGAACCGGAACCGGCACGCTGACGATCGGCGATTCCAGTTCGAGCGTTCTGGCCGGCAGCACCGACGTGCACACGGTCACCGCGGCGGTTGCCGGCAATCCGGTGACGGTGAACAATTCCGGCACCATCGATATGACGACCAATTCCACCAGCGACACCAATCGCTTCGTGGTGATGGGCAATTATGCCGGCTTCAACGGCGTGCTGGCGCTGCAGACCTATCTGGCGGCCGACAGCGATGTGCTTTCCGACCAACTCGTCATCAACGGCGCCAATGGCGGGGGCAGCGCCACCGGCACGACGCTGCTCGACATCACCAATTTCGGCGGACCCGGCGACCAGACATCCGGCAATGGCATATTGGTGGTTTCCGCCCTCAATGGGGCGACGACTTCGGCCGGCGCCTTCGCCCTGGCTGGGCCGGTTTCGGCGGGCATCTATGACTACGAGCTGTTCCAGGGCGGCCTGACGCCCAATCCGGCGACCGACAACAATTGGTATCTGCGCTCGTCGATCATTTCGCCGCCGCCTTCACCGCCCGTCTCGCCGCCGCCGGTGCCGCCTGTACCCCCCGTATCGCCGCCCCCGCCGGTGCCGCCGCCGCTGACGCCGCCGCCCCCGCCGCCGCCCCAGACGCCGCCACCGCCGCCATCGCCACCCGCCCCGCCCCCGGGAGGTGGTGCATCACCGCCGCCACCGCCGGTATCACCGCCAGTTTCGCCGCCGCCGGCCCCGGTTGTACCGCCACCGCCACCGACGCCACCGGCTTCGCCGCCGCCACCCCCGCCTCCGCCGGTGGCGCCGCTGCCCCCGGCACCGCCTCCGCCGCCGCCCGGCGGGCCGCCGCCGAGCGGAGATATCCCGCTGGTTCGCCCGGAGATCCCCGGCTACATCGTCGCGCCGCTACTGGCTGCCGAGATGGGCCTCGCCGAGCTCGATACCTTCCACAAGCGGCAGGGCGACCAGTCGCTGCTGGACGCCTATGGCGAGCATCCGCGCGGCTGGGGCCGGGCCTTCGGGCAATCGTTCAGTTCGGCCTGGTCGCCGCAGATCGAGAACATGACCTACCAGATCGACCCCAAATTCGACGGCCGGATGAGCGGGCTGCAGGTCGGCATGGATATTTTCGGCCGGCGCAACGATGACGGCAGCCAGGACCGGGCGGGGCTGTTCTATGCGCACAGCCAGGCCGACGGCGAGGTGACGGCCAATTCGCTGGCGCGGACGCAGATCGCAACCGGCCACCTCAGCGTGATCGGCGACGGCCTGGGCGCCTACTGGACCTATATCGGCAGGCAGGGCTGGTATTTCGACGCCGTGGGCATCGCCAACTGGCTCTCGGGCGGGGCGACGTCCTATCGCGGGGTCGGCGACAGGATGGACGGCTATTCCGTGCTCGCCTCCGCCGAGGCCGGCGTGCCGCTGGTCATCAACGAGACCTGGACGATCGAGCCCCAGGCGCAGCTCATCTGGCAGCGGGTGGCGCTGGGCAGCGCGAGCGAGCCCTATACCAGCATCGACTATGCCAATCTCGACGGCTTCACCGGCCGGCTGGGGGCGCGGGTCGAAGCCAATACGAAAATCGACGAGCACCCCGCGAAATTCTTCGCCAGCGCCGATTTCTGGCACCAGTTCACGACGCAAAGTTCGGTGCAGTTCAACGATGTGGGGATCAACACGGCCGTCGGCGGCACCTCGCTCGAGCTGCAGGCCGGGGTCGATGCCGAGATGAGCAAGACGGTTAGCGCTTTCGGCGGCATCAACTATAGTACGGGCCTCGACGGGCAGGCGCAGCGGAGTTTCGGTGCCAATGTCGGCCTCAGGGTCAAGTGGTAGTGCGCCGGAGGCTGGCGCGGAAACGATCGACCAGCTCACCGCCTATGTGATCGACGGGCACGATTTTCGGATTCGCCCGGCGCCGCTCGAGCGCGAATGGATGGAGCGCACCGACCAGCGCTTCGCCTATCGCTGCCTGCCGCTCAACATCGCCAATGCGCATGGCTGGGAAATCCTCAACACGGGAGGCTTCGCCGCCATCTGGGACGGGCGGGAGGCGCTCGATGCCATCCGCATCATTCCCGATCCCGGCGTGACGCCGATGGCGGTCAGCCATTTCGGCCATGGCGTGCTCACCTTCCACGTGCCCTGCCTGTTCCGCAGCAGCCCGGGAAGCGACCTGTTCGTGACCGGGCCGATCAACCGGCCCAAGGATTCCATTTCGGCCCTGTCCGGCGTCGTCGAGACGGACTGGTCGCCCTTTACCTTCACCATGAACTGGATGTTCACGCGAGCCTACCAGCCGGTGCGCTTCGAGATCGACGAGCCGTTCTGCCACGTGTTTCCGATGCGCCGGGGCGAGCTCGAGGCGGTGGCCCCGACCCTGCGCAGGCTCTCGGACAACCCCGAACTCGAGCGCGAGCACCGCGCCTGGTCGGAAAGCCGCAACAATTTCAATGCCGACCTGTCGAAGCCGGGCTCGACCGCGGCGCAACAGGGGTGGCAGAAGAGCTATTTCCGCGGCACGACCCTGGAAGGCCGGTCAGGCCCGGAGGATCATCGCAGCAAGCTGCGGCTCAAGCCCTTCCGGGACGACGAAAAGCCCTGACACGAAATTCTTATGCAATGCGCGGTCATGGCCAATTGACTGCGACATTCTTAGGTCTTACGCCGCGCGCGCCATTCTGTCCGTTCCGCGGCCGGTTTCGATTGCACTGAAATCGGGCACGGCGCGTTAAGCAGGCGTGGTTCCGCGGCTGGCGCACGGAATCGCGACCGATCATGATCGAGCCCGCCCGGCCGCCAGCCGGACCCGCCCAGGAAGACCGATGGATACCATTCGCGCGATGCCGGACATCGAATCCTTCTCCCGCGACGCCGCCGTCCTGTCCCAGGCCCTGCCCTATATGCAGCGCTATGAAGGCAAGACCGTCGTCGTGAAATATGGCGGGCACGCCATGGGAGAGGTCAGTCTCGGCCAGGGCTTCGCGCGCGACATCGCGCTGCTCAAGCAATCCAAGGTCAACCCCATCGTGGTGCATGGCGGCGGGCCGCAGATCGCCTCCATGCTCAAGAACCTCGGTATCGAGAGCAAGTTCGAGGGCGGCTTGCGCGTCACCGACCAGCGTACGATGGAAATCGTCGAGATGGTGCTGGCCGGCTCGATCAACAAGGAGATCGTGGCGCTGATCAATGCCGAGGGCGAATGGGCCATCGGCCTCTGCGGCAAGGACGGCAACATGGTCTTTGCCCGGAAGGCGCATAAGACCGTTACCGACCCCCAAACGCATGAGGAGCGCGTGCTCGACCTCGGCTTCGTGGGCGAGCCGGTGGAAGTCGACCGCACGCTGCTCGACCTCTTGGCGCGCTCGGAAATGATCCCGGTGATCGCGCCGGTGGCGCCCGGCCGCGACGGGGCGACCTACAACATCAATGCCGATACCTTCGCGGGCGCCATCGCCGGCTCGCTCGGCGCCAAGCGCCTGCTGTTCCTGACGGATGTCGACGGCGTGCTCGACGCCGACAAGAAGCTCATCCCCGAGCTGTCCATGTCGGATGCGCGGCAGATGATCCGCGACGGCGTCATCACCGGCGGCATGATCCCCAAGGTCGAAACCTGTCTCGAGGCGCTGGAGAACGGCGTCGAGGGCGTGGTGATCCTCAACGGCAAGACGCCCCATGTGGTGCTGGTGGAACTGTTCACCGAACATGGCGCCGGCACGCTGATCGTACGCTAGCCAGCCATTCGGCTGGACCTGACTTTCGACGCTGGCAGGTAGAGTGGCAGCCCTACACTTCCACCACCACCGGCGGCGCGTCTGGCTGTCCCTCGCCGCGCGGCAGCGGCTTGAGCAGAGGCACGAGCAGGATCACCGCGGCGAAGACGGCGACGTCGTAGATCGTGGCATGGCTGATGGCGGCGGTGAAAGCGGCGGGGCGCGCGGCGGCGCCCGCCGGCTGGGCGTGCTCGAGCCAGGTGAAGAAGATTTCGCCGATCAGCGCCACACCCAGGGCGCCACCGATCTGCTGGAAGGCCTGCAAGGCGCCCGAGCCCGCCCCCGCGTCGCGCGGCGGCACGCCGGCGAGGATGGTCTGGAACAGGGCGCCGAAGGTAATGCCAAGACCGAGCCCGCCCAGCGCCAGGGGCACGAGCAGCACCCAATGATCGAGGCTGCCGCCGACGCCGCCGAGCACCATGCCCAGCGAACCCCAGCCGACAGCGAGCAGCAGCGCGCCCAGCGCGACACGGGCCGAGAGGAAGCGGCTGCCCAGGCGGCCGGAGGCAAGGGAGGTTATGACCACGCCGACGGAAAACGGCACGGTGGTCAGCCCGGACATCAGCGGGGTGAAGCCGAACCCGGTCTGCAGGAAAATGGCGAGCACGACGAAGCTACCCGGGATGCCCGAGGAGAAGAGCGTCGTGATGAGAATGCCGACGAGAAAATTCCGATTGTGCAGCAGGTTGGCGGGCAATAGTTGCGGCGCGCCGGATGCCGCTCGCCGGTGCTGCCAAAAGTAGAACACCGCCATCAGCACCACCGACAGCGCCATCATGCCGAAGATCCAGAGCGGCCAGCCGAAGCCGTGGCCTTCGATCAGCGGGTAGACCAGCAGCACCACCGCCAAGCCGAACAGCAGGATGCCGAAGGGATCGTTTTTCAGGCCCGGATGGGGCGGCACGCGGGTGACGGTGAGCGCGGCGCCGACGATGGCGAGGATGCCGAAGGGCACGTTGACGAGGAAGATCGGCCGCCAGTCGAGGCCCCAGAAATCGCCGGCGATCAGCGCGCCGCCGATGAGCGGGCCGGCGACCGAGGCGAGGCTCGCGGCGAGGCCGAAGAGCGAGAACATCAGCCCGCGCTCGGCGGGGGGAAAGGTGACCTGGGCGATCGAGAGCACCTGCGGCGTCATGGCGGAGGCGGCAAGGCCCTGCAGCACGCGCGCAGCGATGAGCAGGCCCATGGTGGGCGCAAGCCCGCAAAGCAGCGAACCCAGCGTGAACCCCGCAACGCCGAGCAGGAACATGCGCTTGCGCCCGACGATGTCGCCGAGGCGACCGAAGGGCAGCAGGCCGAGCGCGAAGGCCAGCACATAGCCGGCCACCACCCATTCGATGTCGCTGGGTGTGGCCTTCAGATTGGCCTGCATGGAGGGGAGCGCGACATTGACCACGGTCACGTCGATCAGGTTCATGAAGCTCGCCAGCAGCAGGAAGAAGAACCCCACCCAGCGGCGCGGATCGGCCTCCTCGACGTTTTGCGGCACATGGAATTGGGGGCTCATCGCGGGCTCCTTCTCGACAAACGCAGGAAGGCCGGCATCGGCGGATGCGGCCATTGCTGGACTGGGGCGGGATGGCGCCGTGTGCATGCTGGCGGCGAGCGCTTCGGATCGCTGTCCTGCATGCCGGCAATTGCGGGGCAACCTGCCTCGCCCGACAGGTTTTCGCAAGTGAAAGCTAGCCGCGGCTTGCGTCGATACTACGACAAGCGGGGGATAGACAAAAATTCCCGTCCGGGCGCGTGTTGTGATGCGCCTGCATTCTCCCTTTGGTTACGAAGAAATGGCATGATGACGCCAAGCGGCCGCCAGCTCTTCTCCATCGCCTACCCTGCGCGAGCCGCGGGACAGGGCTATTCAAACGGGGATAATCGTGAAACTCACATATCTGCGCGTCACCGCGCTCTCGGCTCTTGCCGTGCTGGCCTCGGCACCTGCGGCGCTGGCGCTCGACGCCAACGACTTCGCCGCCAAGCTGGTGGCCACCTATGCCTATTCGATGCCGCCCGATGCGAAGGTGAGCCTGGGCAATGCCACGGTTTCGGGCAATGACATCACCTATGACGGCATTTCCTTCACCGACAAGCAGGGCACCAAGAGCCTGCCGGTGAAGCTGCAATTCTCCAATGTGAGCGAAGGCGCCGACGGCTCCTATACCGCCGGGCAGCTGCAATTGCCGGATGTCGACTATTCGTCCGAGGGCAGCGCGCTTTCGATCAAGAGCATCGTGTTCAAGCAGATCTACGTGCCGGGCGACAAGACGGGGAGCGTGCTGGCGAGCTCCCGGCTCTTTGCGGCGGCGAGCACCGGGCCGATCAGCCTGACCGTCGACGGCGCCAAGGTGCTGTCGCTGGATTCGGTCAGCGTCAACAACAGCTATAAGCCGTCGCAGGCGGACGCCAACCTCGCCGAGATCGATTCGGTTGCCTCGACCAGCGGCCTCAAGGTCGACATGAGCTCGGTGAAGGACGCCGACAGCGCCGCCCAGATCAAGGCGCTCGGCCTCGAGACGCTGACCGGCAAGCTGTTCGAATCGGCCAATTGGTCGCTGAAGGACGGCCATCTCGACCTCGCCGAAATCTCCGGCGATTTCGACAAGGTCGGCAAGCTCAAGTTCTCGATCGACATGAGCGGCTACACGCCGGACTTCCTGCAAAGCCTGAGCAGCGCCGGCCAGGCCTTCGCCTCGGGCCAGCAGAGCGGCGATTCTTCGGCCAGCTCGGCGGCGGCCGGCAAGCTGCTGCAGGCCTCGCAGGCCCTGTTCCTCAATTCGGCGTCGCTGCGCTTCGATGATGCCTCGATCACCGGACACCTGCTCGACATGATGTCTGCCGGCACGCCGCGCCAGGCTTTCGTCGACGCCCTGGTCGCCAGCATCGCCCAGCAGGACTCGGATTCCTCGATGCCGCCCGACATGGTCAAGCTGGTGCAGGCGGCGGTCCGGGCCTATCTCACCGACCCGCATTCGATCGAGCTCAGGATCGCTCCCAAGACGCCGCTCGGGGTCATGGGCCTCATCGGCGCGGCGATGGCACCGCAGAACCTGGCCGACCAGATCGGGCTGCAGATCGTGGTCAACGACAAGCCGATCACCCAGGCGGATGCCGCCAGGGAAAGCGGGCCGGCAGCCGCGAGCGGCGACGGCAATGGCGACAACAGCGGCGCGAGTTCGGGCGACAATAGCGACCAGAACGCCACCGACGGCAGCGGCGACGACGACAATTCGGCCGACGACAATTCGGACAATTCCGATGATTCGGGCGACGACAGCGGCAATGCCAGCGGCCACAGCACGACCAACAACTGAGGCTCCATCGTAGAATCGAGAACCGCCCTCCGGGGCGGTTCTTTTTTGTGAAGCCGGTGCCCGGTTACGCCGGGGCGGAAAATCTGCCATAAGGGGACATGACGATCTCCGCTTCTGCCGCCCCCTCCTCGAAGCGTGCCTTTACGGGCATCTCCGAGTGGATATTCGACCTCGACAACACGCTCTACCCCCGGCGCTGCAACCTTTTCGCGCAGGTCGACCTCAGGATCACCGATTACGTCATGGATGTGACGCGGCTCGACCGCGAGGCGGCGCGGCAGTTGCAGAAAGAGTATTACCGGGAGTACGGCACGACGCTGAACGGGCTGATGCAGCGCCACGCGATCGATCCCGAGCATTTCCTTTCGACGGTCCACGACATCGACTATTCGCCGGTCGAGGCGCATCCGGGGCTCGTCGCCGCGATCCGCGCCCTGCCGGGACGGAAATTCGTGCTCACCAATGGCAGCGTCTCGCACGCGAAGGCGGTGCTGAAGCGGCTGGGCGGGGAAGACCTGTTCGAGGTGATCCATGACGTCAAGGCCATGGGCTATCGGCCCAAGCCCTACCGCACCGCCTATGAGGGACTGATCGCGAGCCAAGGAATCGATCCCGCGGGAGCGGTCATGTTCGACGATCTCGACAAGAACCTGCTGGTGCCACACGAACTCGGCATGACCACGGTGCATGTGCTCGCGGACGAGAACTTCGCGCATGAGCAGGTCGAGGCCTGGGAGCTGGTCCGCGCCGAGGCGCCGCATATCCACCACCGGACGGACGATCTGGCCGGGTTCCTGCGGGCCCTGGTGTAGGTTTTCCATATGATCTTGCATCCGCCGCCAATATCCCCGATATAACGGCCGGGAGGTTGGTGCGGACGTGTTCCTCGCCAACCGGGTCAGGTCCGGAAGGAAGCAGCCCCAACGAGACCTTCACGGGTCGTTGCCAGCCTCCTCCTGCTTACCGCTCCCCCTCAGACGTGACGGCAGCAACGAGGCAGCATGGCTTCGCCCGACGGCACATCCTCGCCCTATCTGGTGCTCGCGCGCAAATATCGCCCGACGAGCTTTTCGACCCTGGTCGGGCAGGACGCCATGGTGCAGACGCTCAGGAACGCCTTTGCGTCCGGGCGCATCCCCCATGCCTTCATGCTCACCGGCATACGCGGCGTCGGCAAGACCACCACCGCCCGCATCCTGGCCCGCGCCCTCAATTACGAGGACGAGACGGGCCCCCATCCGACGCTCGACCTCGACAAGGAAGGCATCCACGACCGGGCCATCATCGAGGGCCGGCATGTGGACGTGGTCGAAATGGACGCCGCCTCCAATACCGGCATCAACGATATCCGCGAGATCATCGATTCGGTGAAATATGCGCCGGCGTCGGCGCCCAACAAGATCTACGTCATCGACGAGGTGCACATGCTCTCGACGGCGGCGTTCAACGGGCTCTTGAAGACGCTGGAAGAGCCGCCGCCCTACGTGAAATTCATCTTCGCGACGACCGAAATCCGCAAGGTGCCGGTGACGGTGTTGTCGCGCTGCATGCGCTTCGATCTGCGCCGCATCCCGGCGGACGTGCTGCTGCCCTATGTGCAATCGATCCTCGACAAGGAAGGCATTCCTGCCGAGCCGGACGCGCTGGCCATGATCGTGCGCGCCGGCGAGGGCTCGGCGCGCGACAGCCTGTCGCTCACCGACCAGGCGATCTCGCATGGCGGCGGCAAGGTCACGGCGGAAGCGGTCAAGACCATGCTGGGCCTCGCCGACCGGGCGCGCATCATCGATCTCTTCGAGGCGCTGATGGGCGGGCGCATCGCCGAGGCGCTCGAAACGCTGCGGCAGCTTTACGAGGCGGGCGCCGATCCGGTGACGCTGGTCAGCGACCTCACCGAATTCACCCATCTGGTCACCCGCATCAAGATCGTGCCGGCGGCGGCCGACGACCTATCGCTGACGCCCGACGAGCGGCGGCGCGGACCGGAGCTGGCGCAAAAGCTCGGCATGCGGGCGCTGAACCGCGCCTGGCAAATCCTGTTCAAAGGCTTCGACGAGGTCTCGCGCGCCGGCAACGGCCTGATGGCGGCGGAGATGGTGCTGATCCGGCTCGCCTATGCCGCCGACCTGCCGAGCCCGGACGAACTGATCGAGCGGCTGTCGAACCAGCCGCCGGCGAGCGGCGCGATGCCCAGCCCGCAACCGCGCGGCAATGGCGGCGGTGCAACTGCGCTGCGCCAGCCGGCTGCCGATCGGATTGCCGCCCCGCCCGTGCCGCAGGGCACGCCACAGGCCTATGCGAACCCGCGAAGCTATGCCGAGCTGGTGGCGCTGGCGGGCGAGAAACGCGAAGTGCTGCTCAAGCACCAGCTCGAATCCGCCTTGCGGCCGGTGTCCTTCGCCGAGGGGCGGATCGAGGTGGCGCTGACGGAAGGCGCGGATGTCGGCATCGTCCAGGCGCTGTCGGCCAAGCTCAAGACCTGGACCGGGCGCAACTGGATGGTGTCGCTCGCCACCAACGCGCCGGCGGCGCCGACGCTGCGCGAAGTGCGCGAGCAGCGTCGCGAGATGGCCGCGGCGGAGGCCCATGAGGACCCGCTGGTGGCGGCGATCCTCGAAACTTTCCCCGGCGCGCGCGTGACCGCGGTGCGGCTACGCGAAGACGAACCCCCTGCCCCGCCGCCGCTCAGCGATGCCGAGCTCGAAGCCCAGA
Source organism: Devosia sp. (assembly GCA_035547675.1). Lineage (GTDB taxonomy): Bacteria > Pseudomonadota > Alphaproteobacteria > Rhizobiales > Devosiaceae > DASZTU01. Next base: position 10,475 of record DASZUI010000156.1, on the reverse strand, counting down.
TCGACGCCCAGGCCGAGGCCGATTACAGCGCCGACGACGAAGAGGACGAATGATGGTTGATTTTCTCGGGATGATGAAGAAGGCCGAAGAGCTGCAGGCCCGGATGTCCGAAATGCAGGACAAGCTCGGCGAGCTCGTCGTCGAGGGCCAGTCCGGCGGCGGCCTGGTCGCCCTGTCGATCACCGGCAAGTTCGACCTCAGGGGCATACGCATCGATCCGTCGCTGATGAAGCCGGGCGAGGAAGGCGTGCTCGAGGACCTGATCCTTGCCGCGCACGCCGACGCCAAGGCAAAGGCCGAGCTGGAAGCGGCCAGCAAGATGCAGGAACTGACCGCCGGCCTGCCGCTGCCGCCCGGCATGAAGCTGCCGTTCTGAGGGGCAGCGGCGGGCCGGTTCAGTTGCCGGCCGGACGGGCAAAGATGTTGATGAGATTGCCGTCGGGGTCGCGGATCAGCATGGACCGATTGCCCCACGGCATGTCGCTGGGCGGCATGGGGCATTCAACCTTTTCATCCAGCCGGGCGTGCAGCGCGTCGACTGCCGCGAAGTCGTCGACCTGCAGCTCGATGATGGCCGAGCGGTTGGCCCCGGCAGTCGCGGCGCCGGCATTGAACCGCTTGATCATGGCCTCGGTGGAAATGGCGAGCGTGAGCCCGCCGAACTGCACTTCGGCGAAATCGGGGACCGGGTGCGAGACGGCGGCTTCCGAAAGCATTGCATAGAAGGAAAGCAGCCGGTCGATATCGCCGGTCACCAGGCGGACTGAGGCAAATTTCATGGTGTGCTCCTGTCGTCGAACAGGAGAACCCTAGCGCGCCTCTGCTGCCAGTTTGCGTCAGCAGGATCGAATAGGCCGGCGGGATCGGGTATGAGTTCGCCCGGAGAATGGAGAGCCATGGCGAACGGCAGCGAAATCGAACAATTGATCCAGCTCCTGGCGCGGCTGCCGGGGCTGGGGCCGCGTTCGGCGCGGCGGGCGGTGCTGCACCTCATCAAGAAAAAGGAAGCGCTGATGGTGCCGCTGTCGGCGGCGCTCGACCGGGCGGTGGATGCCGTCAAGGTCTGCGAAATCTGCGGCAATATCGATACGCGCTCGCCCTGCGGCATCTGTTCCGATCCGCGCCGGGCGGAATCGCGCCTGCTGATCGTGGTGGAGGACGTCGCCGATCTGTGGGCGCTCGAGCGCGCGGGGGTCGGGCCCGTCCGCTATCACGTCCTCGGCGGCGTATTGTCGCCGCTCGACGGCGTGGGGCCGGAAGATTTGTCGATCGATGCCCTTGTCGGGCGGGCGGGCGAATTCGAGGAAGTGGTGCTCGCGGTCAATGCGACAGTCGAAGGGCAGACGACGGCGCACTACATCACGGACCGGCTGAGCGGCAGCGGCGTGAAGGTGACGCGGCTCGCCCATGGCGTGCCGGTGGGCGGGGAACTCGACTATCTCGACGAGGGTACGCTGAGCCAGGCGCTCAAGGCGCGCACGGAGATATAGCGGGCCGTTACGCCAGATTACGGCTCGTCCTCTTCCTCGTCCTCCTCTTCTTCCTCCTCGAGGTCGTCCTCGGTGGAATCGTGCTCCTCGGCGCGTTCCTCGGCGTCGAGCCAGTCGTCTTCCTCGTCGAGGGAGTCTTCCTCCTCCTCGTCGAGCTCCTCGAGCTCGTCGGAATCGGGGGCAAGCGTCTCGCGGTGCGCGAGGGGATCGCTGTCATAGACCCCCGCCTCGCCGGTCTCCTCGTCGTTTTCCAGTTCGGTGATGCGGGCGTCGATCTCGGCGATGAGATCGCCCGGATCGTCCTCGCCGAAATCGCCGCCCTGGCGGTCGAGCAGGTCGTCCCGCAGGACGCGGAGCAATTCGAGCCGCTCCCCGGTGCTGCGGCCCTCGCCGTAAAGCAAATCGTCGATTTCGGCTTCGCTCAATGGCTGGCCGGTGCCCGGACCGATATCGACGGCGGAATCGTTCTCGGACGTATCCTGTGGCAAGACGTCTTCGCGGTAATTGGTCGGAGTCATCGCTTCCCTCCCGAGCAGATTCGGCATCAAACGCGCCAGATGCTCGAAGGGTTCATATTCCCGGTCTGTGACAGCCGTTTCGATGAAGCTCAGGCGAGGCGCTGCTGCGGCGGCTCGTCGAGCTCCATGGCCTCGAGGCGTTCGCTGCGGCGGGCAAGCTTGCCGGTCGAGGTCAGGATGTCCTCGACATCGCCGCGCGCCTGGTCGAAATGCGCTTGCAGCTTGCGGGTGCGTTCGGTCAGCCGGCGCATATCGTCGAGGAGGCTCCCGACCTCGCGCTGGATCAGATGCGCCTGCTCGCGCATGCGGACGTCGCGCAGCAGCGCCTGCACGACCTGGATGGACAGCATCAGCAGCGAGGGCGACACGATCACGACGCGGGCCCGGCTCGCCTTCTGCACCAGATCGTCGAAGCGCTCGTGCAGGTCGGCGAAGATCGATTCCGAGGGAACGAACATGAAGGCCGTGTCCTGCGTCTCCCCGGCGATCAGGTATTTTTCGGAGATCGCCTTGATGTGGACAGTGATGTCGTTGCGGAAGCCGGTCGCTGCCTGCTTGGCTTCCTCGGGCGTCTGCGCGGCGTCGAGGCGCTGCCAGGCCTCGAGCGGGAATTTCGCGTCCACCACCAGGGCGGGCGCGCCATTGGGCATCAGGATCAGGCAATCCGGCCGGCTGCCGTTGGAAAGGGTCGGCTGGAACTGATAGGCCGAGGGCGCAAGGCCGTCGGCGACGATCGCCTCCATGCGGCCTTGCCCGAAGGCGCCGCGCTGCTGCTTGTTGGAGAGGATCGACTGCAGGGAGACGATCTCGCCGGACAATTCGGCGATATTGGACTGCGCCCGGTCGATCACCGCCAGCCGCTCGTTGAGCTTGGACAGGCTTTCCTCAGTCTTTTCACGCGTCTCGGCCATGGACTGGTGCACGCGGTGGCTCGAGGCATCGATGCGCTCGGTCAACAGGCGGGCGAGGTCGGAGGTGCGGCCGGAAAAGATTTCGCTCATGGTCTGCATGCGGCCGGTCATCTCCGATTGCAGCCGCATCAGATCGGCGAGCCGCCGCTCGTTCTCGGTCCGCGCCTCGGCCTCGGCCCGGGTGCGGCGCCAGAAGGCGGCCAGCAGGACGACAAGCAGCAGCAGCACGGCCGCGAGCGCGGCGAGGCCATAGGTCAGCGGATAGCCGCCGATGATGATGAGGACGCGATCCATCGCTCCTTCATATCCGATTCGGTTGCCGATTTGTTCCTGTTTCGGTGAGCCGCGTTATGCCGGCCGGAAGTTGACCAAAGGCCGAAAACTCCCCATATGCGTGCGTAAACCCGCTTTCAGGTATTTCCGATGTCCGTCCGCCCGATTCTCATCCTGCCAGACCCGCGACTGCGCGCCGTTGCCGATCCCGTCGACAAGATCGACGAGGACGTGAAGAAGCTCGCGCGCGACATGCTCGACACCATGTATGCGGCCCCCGGCATCGGGCTCGCCGCCCCGCAGGTGGGCGAGATGAAGCGCATGGTGGTGATGGATTTGGCCAAGGAGGGCGAGGACCCGGACCCGATCGTGATGATCAACCCGGAAATCCTCAAATTCTCCGAGGAAACCGAAATCTCCGAGGAGGGGTGCCTGTCGATCCCCGAGCTTTATTACGAGGTCGAGCGGCCGGCCCAGATTACGGTGCGCTATACCGATCTCGACGGGAAGATCGTCGAGCGCGAGGCCAAGGAACGCCTCGCCGTCTGCGTGCAGCACGAGCTCGATCACCTCGATGGCGTGCTCTACATCGATTATCTCTCGCGGCTGAAGCGCGACCGGGTGCTCAAGAAGTTCGAAAAGGCCGAACGGCTCGCCAAGCGGGCGAGCTGAAGAATACCCCCACCCCTGTCCCTTCCCCGCAGGGGGGAGGGAGACGATGTTGCACCGCAATGCCACAGGCACTCCTCCCTTTTGCGGGGTGAGGATGGGAGGGGGGAGCTACGGGGGATTTCAATGCGCATCATTTTCATGGGCACGCCGGACTTCTCGGTGCCCACGCTGCACGAAATCGTCTCCGCCGGGCACGAAATCGCGGCGGTTTACACGCGGGCGCCGAAGCCGGCTGGCCGGGGCCAGGCGGAGCGGCGGTCGCCGGTGCATGAGGCGGCAGAGGCGCTCGGCATTCCGGTCCATACGCCGAAATCGCTGCGCGGGGAGGCGGAGCAGATGCTGTTCGCCAGCCATGCGGCCGATGTGGCGGTGGTGGTCGCCTATGGGCTGCTGCTGCCCAAACCGATACTCGATGCGCCGAGGCTCGGCTGCCTCAACCTCCACGGTTCGCTGCTGCCGCGCTGGCGCGGGGCGGCGCCGATCCAGCGCGCGGTGATGGCGGGCGACGGCGTGACCGGCGTCATGGTGATGCGGATGGATGAGGGGCTGGATACCGGCCCCGTCGCGCTGGTCGAGGCGCTGCCCATCGGGCCGGATGAAACCGCGGGCGAGCTGCACGACCGGATGATGCGCGTCGGCGCCGATCTGATGGGGCGGGCGCTGGCGGCACTGGAGCGCGGCAGCCTGACCTTCACGCCGCAGGCCGAGGACGGCGTCACCTACGCCAAGAAGATCGAGAAGACCGAGACGCGGATCGATTTTTCGCGCCCGGCACCCGAGGTCCACAACCACATCCGGGGACTTTCGCCCTTTCCCGGCGCCTGGTTCGAAATCGACGTCCAAGGCCGGCCGGTGCGCGTCAAGGCGCTGCGCTCGACGCTCGCCGAAGGCAGCGGCCGGCCGGGCGCGGTGCTCGACGATCAGCTCACCATCGCCTGCGGAACGGGCGCAGTGCGGCTGATGCTCGTGCAGCGCGAGGGCAAGGGCGCCATGGACGGCGCGGCGTTCCTGCGCGGTACGCCTGTTAGAGCATTTCACGTTCTGACTGCATCAGAACGTGAGCTCTAAGTTCTTGAGTTGTCGCGCTTTCGAACCGGAGAAGTGGAACCACTTTTCCTGAAAACGCTCTAGTGAGATCCTACCAGCCGGCTGATCACCTCCGCCGAGGGCTTGTCGACGAGGAAGACCGACCAGGCTTCGGGCGGCGTGCCGGTGTCGTCGCGGGGCAGGACCGAGAGCAGCTTCGCCGCGCCGAAAGCGCCGGTTGGCAGGGCCGGGTTGTCGGGGTTGGGCTCCGGCCGGACGAAGAGCGCAGGGGCCGCGGCGATGTCGGGCGCCAGCGGCGGCAGGAACCACCAGCGCGCGGGCTCGTCCACCTGCCGCACGGGATAGGGCGAACCGGCGAACAGCGCATAGGCGGCAAGCTCGCCCGTCACCCCATAATTGCCGCTCGTTGCGATCCAGCGCGCGCCGTTCGATGCCGCCAATTGCCCGAGCTGCTGCTCCAGCGGCCGCCAGCCACGCGTTTCGCTGGTGCGGTCGGGCGCGCCGAGATTCCAGGGCTGCCATACGGCCTGGATGTAGAAGGCCAGCATCGGGACGATGCCCAGCGCCAGCTGCAGGCAGAGCGCCGCCTTTGCCCAGGCGCCGCGCCGATCGAACAAGGCCAGCAGCGCCCAGGCGGCGGCAAGCGTCAGGGGCGGCCAGAGCGGCATCAGCCAATTGCCGTCGACGAGGGCATGCAGGGTATGGAAGACGAAATAGGCCAGCGCCGGCAGGCTGGTCCAGACCGGGAGCTCGAGTCCCCGGACGCCCCGGCCGCGCTGCGCAAGGCAGGCGATGGCGCCAATGATGGTCGCCACGAACAGCACCGGCGCCATATAGAGGGCCTGTGCCAGCAGGAAATCGCCGAAATTGCCGAGAACATTGCTGTCGAGTGCGGCCACGACGGTGCGCCGGCCCTGGAAGGTGAACGAGGCCCAGCCGTGCCGCCAGTTCCACCAGATGACGGGCGAAAACACGATGAGCGCCAAGAGGCCGCCGGCCCAGACCTGCCACAGGTGCAGCCATTGCCGCCGCTCGGCGGAGACCAGCAGGTAGAGCAGCAGGCCGGGCGCGAGGAAGGCCACGGTATATTTGCTCCAGAGGCCGAGCCCGGCCATGACGCCGGCCACCAGCCACCAAGCGGGCCGGCGGGAGGCCACGAATTCGGCGACGGCCCAGAGCGCCGCCGTCCAGAACAGGGTCGAAGGCGGGTCGGGGGTCGCAATGATGCCGAGCGCGGCGACGGGCGCCGTATTGTAGAGGATCACCGCAAGGGTCGCGGCGCGGCGGCCGAGCAGCACGAAGCCCATGCGCCAGAGCAGGCCCGACAGCACCAGCCCGGAAAGGATCGAAAACAGGCGGACGCCGAGCTCGTTGTCGCCCAGCAGGGCGCGGCCCGCGGCAATCAGGACGGCCACTACCGGCGGATGGTCGAGATAGCCGGGCTGCAGGCGCTCGGACCAGAAGGTGTAATAGCCCTCGTCAAAGGCGAGGCCGGCATGGCCGGCGACGAACAGCTTTATCGCCGTGAGCACCAGCAGCAGCAGGGCCAGCGCCGGCAGGCTGAGCCGGCTGGACTGCCCGGTATCGGCGACGGGAGCATTCATCCGGCTAGCTATACCGGCGTCTCGCGGCCGGTCAATCGCATCGGGCCGATGCCGGCCGCGGTGGACAAGCGGCGGCGGCCGCTATAAGGCCGCGCCATGCCGCGCTATCGCCTCACCCTCGAATATGACGGAACGCCTTTCGCCGGCTGGCAGCGCCAGGGCGACCGGCTCTCCGTGCAGCAGGTGCTGGAGGAGGCGATCTTCCGCTTTTCCGGCGAGACGGTCGTCACGCAGGCGGCGGGGCGAACCGATGCCGGCGTGCATGCGCTAGCGCAGGTGGCGCATTTCGACCTCATGCGCGAATGGGATGCCGGCCGGATCCGCGAGGCGCTGAACTACCATTTGAAGCCGCACCCTGTTGCGGTGATCGAAAGCGCCGCGGTGGGCGAGAATTTCGAGGCGCGCTTTTCGGCCAAGGGGCGGCATTACGACTACATCATCCTCGATCGGCGGGCGCGGCCGGCGCTGGAGGAAAACCGGGTCTGGCATGTGCCGGTGCGGCTCGATGCCGAGGCCATGCACAGGGCGGCGCAGACCATTCTGGGCCAGCACGACTTCACCACTTTCCGCGATTCCCAGTGCCAGGCGAAATCGCCGGTCAAAACGCTGGACCGCCTGGATGTGCGGCGCGAGGCCGACCATGTCGTCATCACCGCGGCCGCGCGCAGCTTCCTCCACCATCAGGTGCGCTCGATGGTGGGTTCGCTCAAGCTCGTGGGGGAAGGCCGCTGGGAGGTCGCCGAAATGCGCCGCGCGCTCGATGCACGCGACCGCGCGCGCTGCGGCATGCTGGCGCCGGCCGCCGGGCTCTATCTGACGGGCGTCGACTACTGAGCCAGCGCGTCGGCCGGCAATGGCAGAAACATGCCGACGATGAAGAGGCCGATCGTGACGCCGACCAGCTGGGCGACGAGCAAGGCCGCGATCTGCCAGGGACTCAGCGTCATGATCAGCCGGGCGATATTGATCTCGACCAGCAGCACCAAGAGCCCCACCACGACGACGACGGCATCGCCCGCAATGCCGAGCAGGGTTAGGATGGTCGACCCCAGGGTTATGAAGAAGGTCGCCCAATTGTCGGCGACGAGATAGGGCACGAGGACCTCGAGCCGCCCGATCTGGCGCAGCACCAGCGCCGAGAAGCCGAGCTGGATCGCGAACAGGAAAATCGCCATCAGCAAGAGGCGCGAGGGCGGCAGATTGCCATAGCCGGCATCGCTGTTGAGCGTGGGCAGGTAGGCGCTGACGGCCGTGGCCACCAGCAGCGCGATGAAGCTGCCCGCCAGGCCCCGCCGGGTGAAATCGAACCAGGACGGGGCGCGCCGATCGCCGGAGACAATGGCCACCAGCCCCCGCGCCGCGGCCAGCAATTCGTCGAGGATCGTGGTGGGGGTTTGGGGCACTGGTTCGTTCACTCGGCCGCCGAGCGCGGCGTCGAGTGCATGTAAAGGCTTGTGCCGCTTGTCACAAGCGCCGCCACGCCGCAGCCCGCAAGAATCCCAGCCCGTCGGGCCGGCCGGACGGTTGGCTCAGGCGAAGAAGCGGCCTATGAAGGCGCCATAGATCCGGGTCAGCAGGGCGAGATCGTCGAGAGCGACATTTTCGTCCGTCTTGTGGATGGTGGTGCCGACAAGACCGAATTCGGCAACCGGGCAATATTGGAAGATGAAGCGGGCATCCGAAGTGCCGCCGGCGGTGGAGAATTGAGGCGGCGTGCCGGTCTCGCCCGCGATGATTTCGGCCAATAGCGCGACCGGCCCATCGGTGGGCGTGACGAAGGAGCGCGAGGGGCGGCTCGCCACGGAGAACACCGCCTCCCCCTGCCCCGGATGGGCTGCGACGATGGCGGCCACCCGGTCGGCCAAATGGACCGCAAGGGTTTCGGGCGTCCAGCGGTCGTTATAGCGCACATTGAACTTGAGCAGCGCGCGGCCGGGGATGACGTTGCGCGCGCCGTTGCCGACATCGGCCGAGGTGAATTCGAGATTGGTCGGCGGAAAGAGCGCGCTGCCTTCGTCGAGCCGGCCGCTGAGGCCCGCCACCAGCGCCGCCGCGAGCGGCAGCGGGTTCACCGCGCGCTCGGGATAGGCGGAGTGCCCCTGCACGCCGGTGACGACGATGTCGCCATTGAGCGAACCGCGCCGGCCGACCTTGATCGAGTCGCCGACCCGAGCCACGGCGCTCGGCTCGCCGACGATGGCGAAATCGAAATGATGGCCGGCCTCGGCGGCCCAGCGGATCGCCTTTTCCGTGCCGTTGATGCTGTCGGCTTCCTCGTCATTGGTGATGAGCAGCGAAATCGTGCCCCGGTCCGCATCGCCTGTCTCGATGGCCTGGGCCACGGCGGCGACGAAGGCGGCGATGCCGCTTTTCATGTCGGCCGCGCCACGGCCATAGAGGCGGCCCTCGGCGATCTCGGCGGCGAAGGGCGGGTGGGTCCAGTCGGCGGGATCGCCCGCCGGCACCACATCGGTGTGCCCGGCAAAGAGCAGATGCCGGCCGGTCGAGCCGCGGGTCGCGAAGATGTTTTCCACCGGGTAGGAGCCGTCGCCCTCGAAGCGCAGCCGGACCACCGCGAAGCCGAGGGGGGCGAGCGCCCGCTCCAGCACTTCGAACACGCCGGCCGGTTCCGGCGTGACCGAAGGACAGCGCACCAGCGCCTCGAGCAGGTTGAGCGCCAGATCGGGCGAGGTCGCAACACTCCCCATTTGTCCCTCCATAGAAAACCGCCGGCGGCGTGCGCCACCAGCGGTTCCTAGCCTTTAGGAGGCGCGGACGGAAGCCCGCCTTCGCCGTGGAATTAGGCGGTCGCGGCGGCTCCCACCAGGAGCGGATCGGGGCCGTACTGGTTGGCACCCGTCGTGCCCTTGAGGAAGCCCGTTTCAACCAAAGCCCAAATCCAGCCGATGACAGGAATGATGTTAATCAGGATCCACCACGCGGATTTGCCGCGGTCGTGCCAGCGTTTCGCCGAAAGCGCGATCGACGGATAGATCATCACGAGGTCGGCAATCACGCCGACGACGCCCGATCCACCGAATCTCGGCGTGTTGAGCAGAGCATCGATGATGGACGCGATGATTCCGACGACGAAAAATACCAATACGCCTATCCAAAACGACTTCCTACCAATACGGCCATCCATACTCGTGAACAGATACTGCCAATCCATATGATCCCCCTTTGTTGCAGACCACATCCGTTTCGCCTGCGAAACCGACGCATACTCAATGGTACTTAGCCGCGAAGGCTTGGTCGCTCATTGTCAGATAGATGATAAACTCGACGAAGGCAGCAATGGCCGGAATAAACGTCCAGCAAAAGATCAGATAGAGAAAGCCCCAGCCAACCTGTCCCAGGTAGAACTTGTGAATCCCCAGGCCGCCGAGAAAGAACGCCAGCAGAGCGGCAGCGATTCGACTTTTGGAGCCTATCGTCGCTTGCGCCGCGCCGCAATGCGGGCACGCCAGAGCCGTGTCATGCACCGGCCTGCCGCACCCCGTACAATAATGCATATTTGCACCCAGCGGCACTGGCTGCGCCGAATATTCCTGAATGTTAGCCATTTAATCGCCCCCAAAATATAGCGGGAAGCGTAAGAGCGACGTGGCGCCTAGGCAAGGGCGAGGATCGACTAGAACAGTGAGTTGTCGCGTTTTCGTGGTTCGACAAGCTCACCACGAGGCCAGAAAAAGTGGAACCACTTTTCCTGAAAGCGCTCAGTCCCGCAGCAGATCGTTGATCGAGGTCTTGGAGCGCGTCTGCGCATCCACCCGCTTGACGATGACGGCACAGTAAAGGCTCGGGCCCGGCTGGCCGTTGGGCAGGGGTTTGCCCGGCAGGCTCCCCGAAACGACCACCGAATAGGGCGGCACCCTGCCGATATGGACTTCGCCCGTGGCGCGATCGACGATCTTGGTCGAGGCGCCGATGAAGACGCCCATCGAGACCACCGAGCCC
>DASZUI010000155.1:0-18911 GCA_035547675.1 Devosia sp. | reverse complement strand
CGTCTTCGATACCGCGAACACCTTCCCCGTCGCTGAATCGCCGCTCGACTTCACCCGCGTCATCGCCCCCCATGTGCGCTATCTGCACCTCAAGGACTACCGCGTGCAGTTCACGACCGAGGGTTATCGCCTCGTCCGCTGCCCGAGCGGCGATGGCTGCGTACCCTACGCCGAAATGGTCGACATCCTCGCCAAACACCACCAGTCGCTGCCCGCCGCCATCGAGATCGGCGCGCTCGAAGCGCGTCACGTCCGCCTCTTCACGCCCGACTGGTGGCACGGCTACGCCCCCAAGGAGGCCTCGGACTTCGCTGCCTGCCTCCTCGCCGCGCAGAAGAACCACCTGCCCGAGGACGCCGACTATCGCACGCCATGGGAAAAGCAGGACGATGCTTCGCTCGCCGAATTCGAATTGGCGCAGGTTCGCCGCAGCGCCGAAAATCTCAAATCGCTAGGCCTGATGTAGGCCGGCGGGAGTCGGGAAAACCGGCTCAAGAACTTAACGCTCGATGGGGAGGAGACCGATGGAGCAGGAACTCAAGGGAAAAATCGCGTTCGTATCGGGCTCGGGCCGCGGGCTGGGCAGCTTCATGGCGCGAAAGCTGGCGGAGATGGGCGCCGAGGTCGCCGTCCACGACCTCTCCTGGACCGAGACGGCCAAATATGGCGAGGCCGCCGATCTCGGCGTCATGGTCGACACGATCAAAGGCTATGGCGTCCGCTCGGTCGGCGTAACCGGCAATATCGGCGACAAGGCCGCCGTGGCCAGGATGAAGGCCGATATCGAGAGCCAGCTCGGCGAGGTCGAGATCCTCGTCAATTGCGCCGGCGGCGATATCGGCGCCTCTGGCGGCAAGCCCGAGCCCAACAATCTCCTCGGCATTCCCTATGAAGACATCGTCACGCTGACCAATAACAATCTCATCGGCACCATGCTGATGTGCCAGGCCTTTGTGCCGCCCATGGTGGCAAGGGGCCAGGGGGTTGTGGTCAATATCGGCTCGACCGCAGCCCATGCCGGCTTTTCGCATGGCGGCGTCTATGCCACGCTGAAGGCCGCCGTCGTCCACTACACGCGCTGCCTTGCTCGCGAGGTGATCGACGCCGGCGTCCGCGTCAACGCCGTGAGCCCCGGCCCGAGCAAGACCGCCCGCTTCCAGGCGACCCGCATCGTCGACCCCGAAAAGATGGATTCGGCCCGGCACACCTTCAATCGCTACGCCGAACCCGAGGAAATCGCCGACGCCGTGGCCTTCCTCTGCAGCCCCCGCGCCAAATTCATCAATGGCCAGGTGCTGCGCGTCGAAGGTGGCGAAATGCTGTTTCCCGGATGAAGCGCGCGCAGCAGCCAGGCTTCCTCAGGCGATCGACTGGGTTATCGCCTTGGCCGTGGCGATGGTGGCAAGCCGCAAGCTCTCCATGCGCGTCGGCTCGGTCCCGGCGAGGAACGGCACGCTGACGGCCGCGAGCATGGCGCCGTCCGGCCCGAACACCGGGGCGGCGAAGGCGTGGATGCTCGGCGCGTTTTCGCCCCGGTCCTGCGCCCAGCCGAGCCGCTTGATGCGCACCAGTTCGGCCCTGAGCCGCTTGGGATCGGTGATCGTGCGTGGCGTATAGGCCGCCAGTGGCGGCGCCAGCCGCGCCTGCTGTTCGACCGCCGGCAGATAGGCCAGCAGCAGCTTGCTCGCTGCCCCCACATGCACCGGCACGCGCTGCCCCGGCGTCACGGTCAGCGCATATTCGCGCGTGCCCCGCGCCGCTGCGAGCACCAGCACGCCCTCGTTGTCGAGGACGGAAAGCTTTACGCCCTCGCCGACATCCGCCGCCAGCCGGTCGAGAAACGGTTGCGCCACCGTCGCGAGATCGAAATCGCTGGCGCGCGAGGAGACGTGCGAGGCCAGCGTCAGCAGCCGCCGGCCAAGGTGATAGGCCCCATCCTCGTCGCGGCGCACCATCTCGTGCCGCTGCAGGCTGTTGAGGATGCGGTAGATCGTGGTGCGCGGCAGATCGAGGTTTTCGGTCAGCTCGGTAATGCTCAGCCCCTCGGCATGGCGTTCGAGCTGCCCCAGCACGTCCATCAGCCGGTCGATGGCCGGTATCGAATGTCTATTTGCGGCGTCGACATCGCTCATGGGAGCCCCTGGACGGACGGTGGAATTGACAAGTGCATGATTGCCATTAGCATGCAAAACTGAACTTCAAAAGTTCATATGTGAATAGCACTGCGGCAGCCGCGGGAGGAGCGCCGGCAGCCGCATCTCCGGCTGGCCGCCACGCCATGGCCGGCACCCAAGCAGCGTGAATGGCACAATCGCGTCCGGGTCCCCCGGCGCCTGGAGGAAGCGCAAAGTGAAGATCGTCGCCCAGAAGATATTCGTGGCGAATGTCAGCCGAACCAATTTCGTTTTCGTCAAGCTCTATACCGATGACGGACTGGATGGCGTCGGGGAAGCGACCCTGGAATGGAAGACGCTGACCGTGGTGGCGGCGCTCGAAGAGCTCGAACGTGTGCTTGTCGGCAAGGACCCCTTCGCCGTCGACGCCCTCATCGAACAGCTCCATCGCGACTCCTACTGGCGCACCGGCGCCGTCTTCCGCACCGCCCTCGGCGCCATCGAGGCGGCGCTGCTCGACATCAAGGGCAAGACGCTCGGCGTGCCGGTTTTCGAGCTGCTGGGCGGCAAATATCGCGACCGCGTCAAATGCTACGCCAATCACTGGTTCTACGGCGCCACCACCCCGGACGAATATGCCGCCAACGCGCGCAAGGCCGTCGCCATGGGCTACAAGGGACTCAAATGGGACCCGTTCGATGTCGCGAGCCTCGAGATGGACCGGCGCCAGCGGCGCCAGACTATCGACATCGTCGCGGCGGTGCGCGATGCGGTCGGCCCCGATATCGAGCTGATGCTCGACGTGCACGGCCGGCTCAACGTGCCCACCGCCATTGCCATGTGTCGCGAGCTCGCGCCCTTCGACCTCACCTGGATCGAGGAGCCGACACCACCCGAAAGCATCGACGCCCTCGCCGACGTGCGCGCCCACAGCCCCGTACCGATCGCCGCCGGCGAGCGCTGGTACGAGCCCGCCCGCTTCCTCGAGGCCCTGAGCAAGAAGGCCGTCGACATCCTGCAGCCGGATACGTCGCATGCCGGCGGCCTAGGCGAAACCAAGCGCATCGCGCATCTGGCGCACCAGCACCTCATTCCCGTGGCGCCCCACAATCCGGTCGGCCCGGTGATGAATGCCATGACGCTGCACATGTCGGTGGCGATCCCCAATTTTTCCGTCTTCGAGACCGTGTCGGTGGACGTGCCCTGGCGCAAGGAACTGGTGCGCGAGACGCTGCGGTTCGACCGGGGCGACATCCTCGCCCCGACTGCGCCGGGGCTCGGGGTCGAACTCATCGAGGAGGCCTGCGCCCGGTATCCCTACGCCCCCTATGACGTGCCGCTGTTCAACGGTTCGATGAATACGAGCGGGGTGGCGACCGGCGCTGAGACCCTGACGGGCGCACGAGGCGAGTGAGAACGCTTCCGGCGCGTTGACAGCGCCAGGGATTTCGGTTCAATAGTTCGCAATAGAAATTGCGAAGTTCATATATGAACTTCGCTGCTGCCGGACCTGCCGGCGATGCCGGTGCAGCACCGGCCTGGCGCAGCTGCGGGACGGCGGCGGCGCACGACGGACACGGCGACGCCGGGAGGGGTGTCGCTGCATCACGCAGAACGGCGCTATGCGCCAAGGGAGGAAAGATGAACAGGATCAGCAAGTCGCTGGTATTCGCCACTGCGAGCGCGGTCGTCACGCTGCTGCCGACGCTCGCCATGGCCGGCCAGATCACCTGGTGGACGCCCAATTGGGGCGAGCAGCGGGCGCGCAAGCTCGCCGCCGATTTCGAGAAGGCCAATCCGGACATCACCATCAATATCGAGGTCACCACCTCCCAGGGCCTGCCCGAGCGCGTACTCACCGCGCTGCAGTCCGGCGCCGCGCCCGACATCATCGAGGTGCAGCATGCCTGGGTGCAGGGCTATGCCCAGAGCGACCTGGTGCAGCCGGTCGACGACCTGCTGAAGGACAGCTCGGACTACAACAAGGCCGCGCTCAACTACGTCACCTACCAGGACCACCTCTACGGCGTCCCATATCGGGTGGAGTGCATCGGCCTGCTCTATAACCGCGACGACTTCACCAAGGCGGGCCTCGACCCTGACAAGCCGCCGCAGACCTGGAACGACTGGACGGCGGACGCCAAGGCGCTCACCAGGGACGGCGTCTTCGGCATGGCGATCACCGCCGGCGGCGAAGTGGGCAACACCATCACCCGCGCCCTGCCGCTGATCTGGATGAATGGCGGCGACATCATCAGCGCCGACGGCAAGACGGCGACCATCAACACCCCGCAGGCGGTGGCGGCGGTGAAATATTACACCGACTTCTTCACCAACGGCTATTCGCCGGATTCCACGCTGCAGAACGACGGCGTCGCCAACCGGCAGCTCTTCATCGCCGGCAAGGTCGCCATGTACCAGAGCGGGCAGTTCGACATCGCCCCCATCCAGCAGGGCGCGCCCAATCTCAAGCTCGGCGCGACGCCGCTGCCCCATCCCGAGGGCAAGAGCAGTGCCTGCATCCTCTCCGGCTGGAGCTATGTCATCCCGAAGGATGCCAAGAACCCGACGGACGCCAAGAAGTTCATCCAGTTCCTGAACACCACGGACAACGACGCCTATTTCACGGACACTTTCCCCGCCCGCATCTCCTCGCTGCAGGCCCAGCGCTTCCAGGACCCGCTGCTGAAGCCCTTCGGCGCGGCGCTGGCCGATGGCCGGCCGGCCCCGAACAATCCGCATTGGGTGCAGATTTCGCAGGCCTTCTTCGACGGCATCCAGCGCATCCTGACCAAGCAGCAGGACGTGCAGACTTCGATGAACCAGACCAACGACGACATACAGTCGCTGCTGGATCAATAATCGCGCCGTCCTGTCGGGCGGGTTGGCCACCGGCCCGCCCGCCCCTGCAATTGCGTCGTTTCGGACTGACCAATGGCCCGCTCAATCACCGGATATTTCTTCATCCTGCCGGCGATGATCGTGCTGGCGCTGCTGATCGCTTATCCCCTCGTCTATACCGTCTATCTCAGCCTCACCAATTCGGCCGGCGCGCTGACCGACCGCAATTTCATCAACGTCATGCGGCCCGCCGCCACGGCGATCTCCTTCGTCAACCTCATCTACTGGGTCGGCGCGTCTGTCGTCTTCGAGGTGGTGCTGGGCACGGCGGCGGCAATCCTGCTCAACCAGAAATTCCCCGGGCGCGGCTTCGTGCGCTCGGTGACCCTCATCCCCTGGGTCGTGCCGTCGATCGTGGCGGCGACGACCTGGGCGTGGATGTTCCACACCGAATTCGGCATCATCAACTACATGCTTTCGGGCGCCGGCCTGGTGAGGCAGCCCGTCGGCTGGCTGACCGACATCCATCTGGTCATGGGCGTCATGGTCGCCATTAATGTGTGGAAGCTTTTCCCCTTCGTCGCCGTCATGGTGCTCGCCGCCCTGCAGGCCATTCCCGACGAACTCTATGAAGCCGCCAAGATCGATGGTGCCAATTTCTGGGACGAAACACTTTATGTGACGCTGCCGCAGGTGCGCACCGTGCTGATCGCCGTCACCCTGCTGCTCGTCATCTGGGGCCTGAACTCGATCACCCTGATTTACGCCATCACCCAGGGTGGTCCGGCCAACGCGACCTTGATCACGCCCATCCTGATTTTCCGCCTCGCCTTCCAGAGCTTCCAGTTCAACCAGGCTGCGGCTCTGTCTGTGGTGTTCTTCGCCGTCACCGCCGTGATCGTCGCCATCTACATGCGCATCTCGCGTGCCGGGGAGGTGGCATGAAGAAGCCCTCCCCGCTTCGGCTCACCATCGTGGCGGTCTGCTCGATCGTGCTGGTCGTGGTATGCCTGTTCCCCTTCGCCTGGATGGCGCTCTCCTCGGTCAAGAAGCTCGACGAGCTCTACACCGTGCCCCCGCACTGGCTGCCCAGCGCCCCGACGCTCGACCATTATGCGACGGTGCTCTTCAACTCCAACATCCCGCGCTATTTCCTCAATTCGATCGTCATCGCCGTCGGCTCGACCGGGCTGTCGCTGATCCTCGCCATTTTCGCCGCCTATGGCTTTGCGCGCTTCGACTTTCCGGGCAAGGCGGCCTTCCAGTCCTTCGTGCTGGTCGGCCAGCTGCTGCCGACGGCCGCCGTCATCGTGCCGCTCTTCATCACCCTCCGGTGGCTGCACCTGGTCAATACCTATTGGGGGCTGATCCTCGTTTACATGATCATCACCCTGCCCCTCTCCGTCTGGATGCTGACGAGCTATCTGCGCGGCATTCCGGTCGAGCTCGAAGAAGCGGCGCGCATCGATGGCGCCTCGCGCCTCGGCATCCTGTTCCGGATCGTCGTGCCGCTGTCCCTGCCGGGGATTGTGGCGGTGGTGGTCTATGCCTTCGTGACCACCTGGAACGAATTCATCTTCGCGCTGTGCTTTGCCACCGATTCCTCGGTGAAGACGCTGCCCATCGGCCTCGCCGAGTTCTCGACCGAGTTCAACACCGACTGGGGCGGCGTCATGGCCGCCTCGCTGGTGATGACGGTGCCGATCGTCCTGCTCTTCCTCGCCTTCCAGCGCCTGTTCGTCGGCGGCCTCACCGCCGGCGCGACCAAAGGCTGATCTTCCGGGAGAAATTCATGGACTATGCCTCCCCCATTCCCCAGCTCGGCCTCGGCACCTCCGGCCGCATCGCCGAGATCGGCGCTCCCGCCGTGCTCGCGGCCATCGAGATCGGCTACCGCCACATCGACACCGCCCAGAACTACGGCACCGAGGCGGCTGTCGGTGAGGCCATCCGCCGCTCCGGCCTGCCTCGCAGCGAGTTCTTCGTCACCACCAAGGTCGGCGATGCGCGGCTCGACAAGGCTCAGTTCATGCCCAGCGTCGAGCGCAGCCTCGAAACGCTCGGCCTCGACCGGATCGACCTGCTGCTGATCCACTGGCCATCCGAAAACAATGCCGTGCCGTTCGAGGATTACATGCTCGAACTGCGGCGGGCGCAGGAGCTGGGCCATGCCCGGCTGATCGGGGTTTCCAACTACACCATCGCCCATCTCGAACGGACCTGGGCGCTGCTCGGCGCGGGCAGCATCGCCACCAACCAGGTGGAAATCCATCCCTATCTGCAGCAGCCGAAGCTGCGCGACTATGCCCGCGCGCACGGTCTCACGCTCACCGCCTACCAGCCCCTCGCCAAGGGCGAAGTTGCCAACGACCCCGTCCTCGCCGAAATCGGCGCTCGGCACGGCGTGCCGGCGACGACCGTGGCGCTCGCCTTCCTCATGGCGGAGGGCCACGCAGTCATCCCCGCCTCGACCAGCACCGCCAATCTCCGGGCCAATCTCGCGGCACGGGACGTCAGGCTGGAAGCCGACGAAATCGAACGCATCCGTGCTCTTGACCGCGGCTATCGCCGGATCAATCCCGCCAAGGCGCCGCGCTGGGACGATTGAGGCCGGCAAACAATTTCCCGAAGGAGTTAGGCCAAGTGCAGAACGAAATCGTCGTCAAGGACATTGCGCGGCCCCCGCGCGAACTGGTCGATGCTCTGGCCGGCATCGGTTCGGCAACGCTGAGCAGCGAACTGGCCCAGCATTTCGGCATCCGCGATGCCCAGATTCGCGGCCCCAAGCCCCTCATCGAGGGCAAGACCGTAGCCGGCCCCGCGCTGACGCTGCAATGCATGCCAAAGCGCGAAGACATCTATGGCGCCGCCGAATACGAAAACCCCGAATTGCAGCTCCACCGCCACGTCCTCTACCCGACCCAGCCGGGCGACGTCGTAGTCGTCGACGCCCGCGGCGACCTCGCGAGCGGCATTTTCGGGGAAATGATGCTCACCTTCTTTGCCGGACGCGGCGGCGCGGGCGTCGTCGTCGATGGCTGCATCCGGGATTCGGCCAAGGCCAAGGCGCTCGACATCGGCATCTGGGTGCGCGACGTGACGCCGAACTATCACGCCCAGACCAACATCATCCCCTTCGCCGTCAACGTCCCCGTCGCCTGCGGCGGTGTGCTGGTCATGCCGGGGGATATCGTCGTGGCCGACGATGACGGCGTCGTGCTCGTGCCGGTGGCGCTCGCCCCTGAACTGGTCAGGATCGCCAGCCAGCATGCCGAATGGGAGGAATTCGCCCGGCTCCGCCTGTCGCAGGGTGGCGATCTCAGGAAATATTATCCGCTGTCGCCCGAGGCCGAGGCGGAATATCGCGCCTGGCGCGCCGCCAACCCGGCCTAATCCTCCTTCTCGCGCCGCGCCGCGAGAATGCGGCCGCGGCAAATGGTCAGCACATTGTCGAGGCGAACACGCCCCTTGCGCGTCTCGCCCGCCGAATCCCGCAATTCCCCCTCGTCCGCTTCGAGACGGAATACGGCGATGTCCGCCTCCCCGCCCACCGCCAGCCGCCCCAATTCGGGCCGGCCGAGCACATCGGCGGGTGAAGCGGTAGTGAGCCTCAGTACGTCCGCTAGGCTCATCCCGAGCGCCAGGAACTTCGCCATCACATGCGGCAGGCTGTAAACCGGCCCCTCGACATTGAAGGCGTGCAGATCGCTGCTGATTGCATCGGGCAACAGGCCCTGCTCCATGGCACGCTCGGCAACGGCAAACGAGAAACTGCCCGCCCCATGCCCCACATCGATGCGCACGCCACGCGCCCTCGCCTCGCGGAGGGCAGGCCGCAAACGGCCATTGGCGTCGAGCACCGAGCCGCCCGCCGAGGCATTATAGACATGGGTGAGGATATCGCCCTCGCGCAGATGGGCCAGCACGTCGTCCAGCGTCGGAGGCGCGTTACCCACATGCACCATCAGCGGCACGCCGAGCGCATCGGCCGCCTCGCGCGCCAGCGGCAGCACGACCGGCCCGTTCGCCCCGACCGCATCGCTGCTCGCCCTGAGCTTTACCCCGGCGATCAGTTTCCCATGCCGCTCCCCCAGCCGCCTGAGCGCCCGCAGATCGGCAAAACGCCAGTCGCTGAGTTCCCCGACGGGGTTCGTGAGGTGGCCAATCGGCGTGAGCCCGATATAGGAGAGGTGGACGAAGGGCACGATCCGCACCCGCGCCGGCGCGATGACATGCTGCAGAAAGCCCTCGAAATTGGCCGCCCCGCTCGACCCGCAATCGACCCAGGTGGTGACCCCGCTGGCGGGGCCGAGCTGGTCCGCATCGACGCCCAGCACCGTGCCGCCCC
Organism: Devosia sp.; assembly: GCA_035547675.1. GTDB lineage: Bacteria > Pseudomonadota > Alphaproteobacteria > Rhizobiales > Devosiaceae > DASZTU01. The sequence continues at coordinate 9,608 of DASZUI010000155.1, read as the reverse complement.
AATAGGCATGCGTGTGGAGATCGACTAGGCCCGGCACCACCAGCGCCCCCGTGGCGTCCACCACTTCTGCGCCGTCGGCCGCGAGCCCAGGCCCGATGGCGGCAATGCGCCCGTCGGACACCAGGATGTCGGCTGTTTCGTCCCGGCCGCTCGAAGGGTCGATTACCCGCCCTCCCCTGATCAGCGTCGCCACCGGATATTCAATCGATGCCATGGGCTACCTCGAGGGCGAGGCACCGAAGTACCCCGCCTTTTCAATCAGTTGCGGCCGCAACTCTGCCGCCCGTATCGACCCTTGGCAACGGCCCGCCGCTAGCCCTTCACGCCGGACATCGCGAAGCTCTCGATGATCTGGCGCTGGGCGACAATGTAGATGCCCAGAACCGGGATCACCGCCAGGCTCGTCGCCGCGAGCTGCAGATTCCACAGCGGCAGACCGTACGGGTCGGTGAAATTATTGAGGGCCAGCGGCAGCGTGAAGCGGTTGATTGAGCTGATGAAGACCAGCGGCTCGAGGAACAAGTTCCAGGAATCGAGGAAAGAAATGATCGCCACGGCCGCGAGCGCCGGCCGCGCGACCGGCACCGCGATGCGCCACCAGATTCCGAACCGGGTCAGCCCGTCCACCTTGCCGGCCTCTTCGATTTCCTTGGGCAGCGCCAGGAAATACTGGCGCATCAGGAAGGTGGCCATGATGCCGCGCGGCCCGAATACCGGCAGCAGGATCAGGGGCACATGCGTGTCCATCAGCCCCAGCCATTTGAAGAGGAAGAAATTGGGAATGATGGTCACCTCGTCGGGCACCATCAGGGCCGACAGCAGAAACAACATCAGCAGGCCTGCGCCGGCGAAGCGGATGCGCGCAAAGGCGTAGCCGGCGAGCGAGGACACCACCAGTGTCAGCACCATCACCAGCAAGGCGATATAGATCGAGTTGAAATATTGCTGGGCGAAGGGCTGATAGGTGAACAGCTCGACGAAGTTCTCCCAATGCCAGGTGGTCGGTATGAGGCTGGGCTGGCCGAAGATTTCGTTGATGCTCTTGAAGGCGGCCGAGAGCATCCACAGGAACGGAAATACGAAGGGAATGGCGAGCGCCGCCAGCGCCAGCACCCAGCAGATCCGATAGGCGAGCCGCACCCGCGCAGAAGACCAGGTCATAGCGCCCCCTTCCGACGCAGAGCGAGCTGGATCAGGGTCAGCACGAGCACCAGCACGAACATGATCATGGCCAGTGCCGAGGCATAGCCGGTGGCGAAGAACTTGAAGGCCTGCTGGTAGATGTAGAAGGCCAGCACCAGCGTGCCGTTTTCAGGCCCGCCATTGGTCATGAGATAGATATGGTCGAAGACCTTGAACGAGCCGATGGTGGTAATGACCAGGATGACGAGCGTCGTCGGGGCCAGCAGCGGCCAGGTGATCTGCCAGAAAATCTGCCAGCCATTGGCGCCGTCGAGCCGCGCGGCCTCCGCATATTCGTCGGAAATCGACTGCAGCGCGGCGATGTAGAGGATCATGTTCAGCCCGACCATCTTGATGACGCGGGTCACGATCACCACCACCATCGCCCAGTTGGGGTCGCGCAGCCAGTTCGGGCCGTGAATGCCGACAAGGGCGAGCATCTGATTGACGACGCCGCCATCGCCCTGCAGCAGGAAGCGCCACACGATCGCCCAGGCGACCGCCGAGGTTACGACCGGCGCGAAGAACAGGGTACGGAAGAATACCGAGCCGAAGGACTTTCGCGATAGCGCCAGGGCGAGGACCAGCGCCAGCGCCATGTTCAGCGGCACCAGCCCCGCCGAGAAGACGAGCGAGTTGCGGATGACGAGCCAGAAATCAGGGTTCGCCGTCAGGGCATTGGTATAATTCGAGAGGCCGATAAAGGTCGCCTGCTGGGTCAGCAGGTTCCAGTCCTCGAGGCTGTAGATGGCGACCGCAATCAGCGGCCCCACGAAAAAGATCAGGAAGCCGAGCAGGATCGGGCTGGCGAAAAGCCAGCCCGCCACCGTTTCCTGCGCCTCAAGGGTGAGGCCGCGCGATACCCCAGCCCCGCTCCTGCCCCTAGCGCCATGCCCGGCTGTCACCATACCCGCCAAGGTCAGAGCAGCGGCTTGACCACCGAGCAGACCGCCTGCATGGCCTGCTTGGGGTCCGCATCCGCCTTCCAGAAGGCGTCTATCTTCGGCGCCATCGCCGCCAGAATCTGCGGGCTTTTCACATTGGAGGGCAGCACCTTGCCATTGGCGATACCGTCAGCGACGTATTGCATCTGCGCGGCGCTGATGGCCGGATTGCTGGTGAGAAACGCCTTATCGGCAAGCACCGACTTACGCGCCGGCGGGAAGAACTTCGCCATCGTGGCGACATTCTGCTTGTTGGTCATGTAGGCGGCGAAATCCGCCGCGATCTGCGCGTTCTTGCCGCTGGCAAAGACCGCGATTGCCGCCTGCCCGATGATCGGGGCCGCACCGGCAGGGCCGGTCGGAAGGGGAGCGAGCCCCCATTTGAAGTTCGCCGTCTTGAGTGTCGGCACGCGCGAAATCTGATTGATCGTCATCGCAGCGGCACCCGCGAAGAAGTCGCTCTGGTCGCCCGGCGGCACGATCGACTTGTCCTTGAACACCATGTCGTGGAGCACCGTCATGGCCGCCACGGCCTGGTCCGTATCGAGCCCGCACTGGCCATTGACCCAGGCGTCCCCGCCATAGGCCCGGATCGGCGGCATGATCGCGTGCATGACGCGCGACTCATACCCCTGCCCGTCCTTGAATTCGAAGCCGTAAACGCCGGTCGCGTCCTTGATCGCCTTGGCCACTTCACGGAATTTGTCCATCGTCCACTCGCCCTTGGCGGCGAGCTGCTCCGGATCTTCGACCCTGGCCTGATCGAACAGCGTCTTGTTGTAGTAGATCAGGAAGGGCGAGGTGGAGAACGGAATGGCATAGACTTTTCCGTTGTTCTGCCAAAGGCCCATGGCCGGCGCCGAGAAATCGGCGAAGTCGTAATCGGGCGTGTTCTTGAGCGTGGGCGCGAGGTCCATCAGCACGCCCGCCTGCTCGAAGGTCGGGGCCGAATCTTCCATGATCCAGCCGAGATCGGGCGTGTTGCCGCCGGCAATCTCGAGCGTGAGCTTCTGCGTGTAATTGGCGGCCGGAATCGACTCGAAAGTGACGTTCACGTCCGGATGCGTCTTCTTGAAGCCCGCGGCGAAGCCGTTCAGCATGTCGAGCTGTTCCTTGGCGCTCACCCAGACCGTGACCCTCAGGTCGGTGGCATAGGCCGTGCTCGCCAAGAGGCCGCCCGCGAGCATTGTCGCGGCGGCGATAGTCCTTGTCAGCGTATTCATCGCTTTTCCTCCCTAGTTTTCAGTTGGTTCCGGCCGCAGGTGCGTCGCCGATCGACCATCCCCCATCCACCGGAATGTCGGCGCCGGTGATGTAGCCGGCCGCGTCGCTCGCCAGCATCAGCACCGGCGCCACGCAATCGGACGGATGTCCCTGCCGGCCAGCCGGTATCTTGGCCACCACGGCCCGCAGGAACCCGGCATCGGCGTAATTTCCGGCATTGCGCTCCGTCTCGATCGCCCCCGGCGAAATCACGTTCATGGTGACGCCCCTTCCGGCGACATCGCGGCCGATGGCGCGGATAGCGGTAAGCTGCGCCGATTTCAGCGCCGCATAGGCCACCGTCTCCGCCCGTGGGCGTGACGCCAATACGCTGCCGAGGGCAATGACGCGGCCCCAGCCACGCGCCGCCATCGGCGGCACCAGCTGGCGCATCAGCGTCAGCAGCGCAGCGAAATTGACCGCGACATGTTCGGCCAGATGTTCGTCCGTCACTTCTTGCCAGGGACGCCGCCGCTCGATGGCCGCATTGGCGACGAGAATGTCGACGGGGCCGGTCGCCAGCACGGCATCGGCAAAGATACTCGCAGCGCCGGGGCGCGCGAAGTCGGCCTCGAGGATCGAGGTACAGCGCCCCAGCCGGGCGATGTCCCGCGCCACGGCGTCGGCGCCCACCGCGTCATCGAGATGATGCAACACGATGTCGGCACCCTGCCCTGCCAATCCCAGCGCCAGCGCCCTACCGATCCCGCCGGAAGCGCCCGTAACCAGGGCACGGCGGCCGTCGAGCGCGAAGAGCGAGGCGGTCATCGCTTCCCCCCGCCGCCGAGATTGTCGGCGACCTCGAGGGAGGCAATGTCGGCCGCCTCGAAATGCACTTCGATCGCCCGTTGGGCCCGGGTTGGATCGCCGGCGGCGATCGCCGCATGGATTTCGGCGTGGCGTGCGATCGTGGCGCGCCAATCCGCATCGGTACGATTGGAACGCCGGGAAAACAGCTCGGAGACGCCGCGCTGCACCGAGCGCAAGCCCTCCATCTGCACGCGGATCATGCTGTTTCCGGTGGCGAGCGCCATCCCGAGATGGAAGAGAATGTCCGCTTCGGTGAAGCCGTCCGGGTCGCGCAGCGCGTGCTCCATGTCGCCCAGCGCGCGCTGCATGACGGCAAGCCCCGCCGGGTCGCGCCGTTGCGCTGCAAGGCGCGCAATGCCCGCTTCGACCACGAGCCGCATTTCGTTGGCCTCGCGGAGCCGCGTCAGGCTGGAGCGCACGGCGTAGCCATAGATGCGCTCGACCGGCTCGCCATTGAGCGCCTTGGCGCGCGCCACCTTGCCCTGCTGTGTCGTGATGAGTCCCGCGGTCGCCAGCTGCCGCAAAGCTTCCCGCGCAATCGGCTTGCTCACCCCGAAATCGCGCGCGATCTCGCCTTCTGAAGGCAGCGCCTCGCCCGGCGAGATGCGGCCGTCGAACATGGCGGCAGCGATCTCGTCCGACACCGCATCGGCCAGCCGCGGCGGCGCGGACAGCCTGGTCGCAAACAGCGTCTTCTCGGAAGGCTCGTCGATCATCGGCACCTCGATATCTGTCGGACGCTAGCATGCAGGCGGACAACTAAGCAACTAAGTTTGCTAGTTGCTAGGACGCCTCTCCGCCGGTAAGAAGACGGTGAGGAGAACGCATATGACCGACCCCGTGGCGACCGCCGGCAAATCCGGCTTCCGTATCACCGAAGTGATTGCCCATCCGCTGACGCAGACGCTGCCCAAGCCGACCGTCACCTCATGGGGCGCCTACACGGCGGTATCGATCGTGCTGGTCGAAATCCGCACCGATGCCGGCATCGTCGGCGTCGGCGAGACGCTGGCGCGCTTTTCGCCCAAGGCCTATGCGGAGCTTATCGAGACTTCGCTGGCGCCGCGCCTGGTGGGGCAGGACCCGACCAATATCGCCTTGCTGTGGCAATCCATGCGGCGCGCCCTGTCCGGCCGCAATGGCGGCATGCTGATCGAGGCCATCGCCGGCGTCGACACCGCCCTTTGGGACATTCTCGGCAAGCATGCCGGCCTGCCTGTCTATAAGCTCCTGGGCGGCATCGGGCGCGAGCGGATTCCCGTCTATGCGGCCTCGGTGAACTGGGTCGGCGACGAGGAGGCGGATCGCGAGCTCGACCGCTACCTCGAGCGCGGCTACAGGCAGGTCAAGGTCAAGATCGCCAAGCCGGTCAAGGACGCCTGCCGCCGCATCGAGCGGCTGCGCAAGCGAGCGGGCGGTGCGCTGGCGCTCTGCGTGGATGCCAACTGGGCCTATGAACTCGACGAGGCGGTCGAGGTCGGCCGCGCCCTCTCCGCCAACGGCTATGTCTGGTTCGAGGAGCCGCTCGCGCCGGAAAACGAGCAGGGCTACGAGGAATTGCGCCGCCGCTGCGACGTGCCGCTGGCCGCCGGCGAAAGCAATTACACCACCGACCAGGCCATGCGCCTCGTCATGAACCGAACGCTTTCGGTGCTGCAGCCGGATGTGGCGCGCGCCGGCGGCATCAGCGAGACCCGGCGCATGGCCATGCTGTCGCAGAACCACGACGTGGCTTACGCGCCGCATGTCGGCATGTCCGGCATCGTCTGCGAAACCGCCAGCGTGCACCTCGCGGCGGCCATGCCGAGCTTCCGCATCATGGAATGCGAGACCGACCTCAGCCCGTTCAAGACGGAGCTGGCCGATCTGGCGCCCGGCTGCGTGCGGTCGAAGGACGGTACCGTCGACGTGCCGACGCGGCCCGGTCTCGGCATCGAGATCAACTGGGACGCCGTGGCGCGGCTCGAAACCCGATAAGAGGAGGAGGCGACGTGAGCAATACCCAGCTATCGGGCCCCGAGGCGCTGCGCACGGCGCTGATCAGCGCCGACCCGGCCCTGAGCCGCTTCGATCCGTTACCGCGGATCATCAGCCTCGACCGCTTTTCGACCGGGCATTGCGGCTGGTCGCAACTGGTCGGCAATTACGAAGACAGCCTCGATTCCATGCTGCCGGCCTACGCCCAGCATTCGAGCGCCATGCTCTCGACCCTCGCCCACTGGGATGCCGGCTCGCATGGCGGCATGGACAGCTCCTATGCGCTAAAGGTGGCGACCCATCCGCGCCCCGGGGCGCGCAACGTCGCAATCAAGCGCTTTACCTTTCGCAAGCGCGGGCCGATCCGCTTCGAGCTCTATTTTACCTTCAAGCCCGAGGCGACCGAGCTCAAGCTCTCCGAGACCGACGTTCGTTCCGTCGGCTTCCTGTTCGACCTGCAAGGGGGCGACCGCGACGCCGACGCCGAGCGCGTCATGCCGCATATCCGCTTCCTCAACGCCAGCGACGGTCAATTCCTGCAGAAATGGCAGTTCAAGCGCCGGAACGAGACATTCACCCGCATCGGTACCGACGACAAGACCGTGAGCCATGATCATCTCGGGCCGAACGGCTGGGAGGACTTCCCCGATGGCGTGCAGCGTCTCTGCTACAACGAGATCCCGACCAAGGTGAACTGGAGCTATCTGCGCTTCGACTTCGATCTCGAAACCATGCGGCCGACCGCCTTCTCCTGCAACGACCGCAGCTTCGACGTCTCGGGCTTCGATTCGATGCGCATGCCGGCCATGAAGAACCTCTGGTGCATGCTGAACTTCTGCCTGTTCGCCGAAACGGACGTGGCCAAGCGCGCCTTCCTCTACGTCGATTCCGTCTGCATCTCGGGGGATTTCTGATGCTCCCCGAAAACTTCACTGCGATCGTTGCCCGTAACGAGCCCTGGTCCGGCAAGTCGGCAAGCGAACCCTATGAAGCCGGATGGGCCCGCGAGGCGGTGATCTTCGTGCGCGCACTCAAAGCGCCGGTCGGACGCATGCCTACCGCCTGGGTGGAAATCTCCCCCGACGGCATGCACTGGATGCGCGAAGGCACCTCGCTCGAGATCCCAAGCGTAAAGGACGGCATCGCGGCAGCGCGCGTCGCCCATTTCGGCAATTGGCTGCGCCTGGCGGCGGAATTCGAGGATGGCGCAGAAGTGCCGGTACTGGTCACCATCCATCTCAAGGCCTGAGCCGACTGGCGCCGCTCCGCCGTTGACGCCCCGCCCGGTCAGTGGACGGTGTTGCCGGTGCAGTGGCCGTGTGCGTCGCAGTCGACCCAGCTATCCTTGTCGACGTTCCAGCAGCCATAGCCGCCTGACTTCCCTTGGGTATTGGCACCGACGCCACCCGAGGCCGCGCATTTTTGGGCAATCTCGCTCCGGCTGTGCGTGCCACTGATATGGACCGGCTTGGCACTGGCCTCCGAGACGGCAAACAGCGCGAGGCATGCGAGACCCGAAATCTTGAAAAACCCGGACATTTCATCCTCCTCGTTGAATGTGAGGAGGATAGCCGGCGCATGCGCAATACCCGCTGAATGGGCCGTTCATGTTGCGATCAGCCGTCGGCGACGCCACCGCAGAGCGAACCTTGCCGAGGGTGGCGCGCTCGACACTGGTCACCAACTCCCCTAGAGATGCAGCAAGTACCGCAGTTCCTCTTCGGCAACGGAATGACGTCCCACCCCTCAGACCAAAATCCCGACGGGCATTGCTGCGCACCGGCGCGAAGCCTGTCTCCCGTTTCCGGCGTCCAGGGCCATTCGGGCGATGGCCACCATCCGGCGCAGCCGCCCCATAATGCCTCGGCGGCGCATGACGAGGTGGCGCTGCCCGGCGGCGTTTTCCGGATGGGGGATTGCTTCGGCGAAGGCTATCCGGCCGACGGCGAAGTGCCGGTGCACGAGGTCGAACTCGGCCCCTTCAGCATCGACGTCGCCTGCGTGACGGTCGCGCAGTTTGCCGCCTTTATCGAGGACACCGGCTACCGCACGGAGGCTGAGGCTTTCGGCAATGCGGCAGTGTTCCACCTGAGCGTCGCGGCCCAGCAGGACGACGTCATCGGTCATTTCGGCGTGCCGTGGTGGCTGGCGGTCCAGGGGGCCGACTGGCGGCATCCCTTCGGACGCTTCTCCGATGCGATGGAGCATCCCGACCACCCGGTCGTGCAGGTCAGCCACAATGACGCCCTCGCCTATTGCGCCTGGGCTGGCCGGCGGCTGCCGACTGAGGCCGAATGGGAATATGCCGCCCGGGGCGGCAAGGAAGGTCTGCGCTTTCCTTGGGGGAACATGCTCGAGCAGGATGGCATGCACCACGCCAATGTCTGGCAGGGACAGTTCCCGACGCACAATACGGGTGTCGATGGCTGGCTGGCGACGGCGCCGGTCCGCAGCTTCGCCCCCAATGGCTTCGGCCTCTACCAGACATCGGGCAATGTCTGGGAATGGTGCGCCGACTGGTTCTCCCGCGACTATTACGCGCGTTCGCCACGCCGCGACCCCAGGGGACCGGAGACCGGCTCCGCCCGGGTGACCCGTGGCGGCTCCTATCTCTGCCATGAGTCCTATTGCAGCCGGTATCGCATCGCGGCACGCACCGCCAACACGCCGGACTCCGCCACGGCGAACATGGGCTTCCGCACGGTCGCGGCATAGAACCGAAAGCGGCTTGCATCCAGGGAGGAAATTTTGGCTCGGCCGAATATCCTGCTGATCACCACCGATCAGCAGCACTACACGGCGCTCGGCGTGCACGATCCGGTGCTGAAGACGCCCAATCTCGATCGCCTCTGCGCCGAAGGAACGCGTTTCGACAGGGCCTATTGCCCGAGCCCCGTCTGTACGCCGTCGCGCTCCTCCATCATCACCGGCCAATATCCCTCCCATCACGGCGCCTGGACCATCGGCGTCAAGCTGCCGGAGGACGTGCCCACCGTCGGCGAACACCTGATCGCGGCGGGCTATTCGACGGCGCTGATCGGCAAGGCGCACTTCCAGCCCTTGGCCTCCACGCCCGACTCCCCTTCCCTCGAATGCCAGCCCCTGCTGCGCGACCTCGACTTCTGGCGTGGCTTCAACCGGACCTGGTACGGCTTCGAGCACTGCGAACTGGCCCGCAACCACGCCGATGAAAGCCATGTCGGCCAGCACTACGCGATCTGGCTCGAGGAACAGGGGCTCGCCGACTGGAAGGACTATTTCCAGCCCTTGAAGGGGGATGCGGCGCCAAAGGCGCCGAAGGTTTCGCCGCGCGGCGGCTATTTCCGCGAGGAGCGCTCCTGGCAGCTGCCGGCGGACCTGCATTTCACCCATTGGACCGGCGAACGCACCCTGGCCTATCTCGATCGGCACGGGACGGACGAGAAGCCGTTC
>DASZUI010000154.1:0-2095 GCA_035547675.1 Devosia sp. | reverse complement strand
CACGGTGATGATGTCCACCTTGGGCGGCAGGCCGGTCACATACATGCCCTCGCGGGCGTCCTTGACGATGGTGATCGGGTAGAAAACCACCTTGGAGTTGGCATCGACGGCGCGCACGCCCATGGTGCCGTTGTCGTCGAGGGTGAGCACGGATTGCGGCAATAGCTGCGCCGGCGCGGTGCCGACATCCACCGTTGCGGTGGCGCTGAGGCCGGCCTGCACCTTGTTGCCCGGATTGGGCAGCTCGATTTCGGCGGCAAAGGTTCGCGTCGCCGGGTCGGAAACGGCCGAGACATAGGTCACCTTGCCCTTGAGCTTGTCGCCGGTGACGGTGGTCACAGAGGCGGGCAGGCCGACTTTGGCGTAACCGATCCGCGCCTCCGGTACCGCGCCGCTGAACACAATCGGATCGAGCTGCGCAATGGTGGCGCAGGGCTGGCCGGCGGCAAGCATGCTGCCGACATTGGCCACCGGGTCGACCACCACGCCCGCGCTCTTGGCCGTGATCTTGGTCCGGCTGAGTTCGGTCTTGGCGTTGTCGAGCCCGGCCTGTGCGGAGGCAACCGCCGCTTTCGCGCTGGCCAGTGCCACGGACAGGGCGCGCTCCGAATTGGGCGTGGCGAGGCCCTTGGCGCGGAGGTCCGCATTGGTGTCATAGTCCGCCTGCGCCTGGGCGAGATTGGCCTGCGCCTGGGCGAGGCCCGCCTGCGCCTGCTCGACGGCAGCCTGGCGGGTTTCGGGATCGAGCGTGCAGAGCAGGTCGCCGACCTTGACCGTCTGGCCCTTCTGCACATTGACCGCCTCGACCGTGCCGCTGGTTTCGGCAGCGGCCGTCACGCTCGCCTTGGCCTGCGTCTGGCCGCGCACATCGACTTCGATCGGCATGGCCTCGGCGGTGAAGGTCTTGACCGCGACCGAACGGGCAGGGGTCGCGCCGCCCTGTGTGGACGCTTCTCTCTGGGCGATCGTCAGGAACGGGTTGGGCTCGTTCTCTTCGGACGGCTTGTAGTTCTGGGCGTTCGCCGCCGGGGCTTGCCCCTGCTTGGGCTCAAAGACGGAAATGACCGGCTTTTCGCCGAGCCCGGGGCCCTGGCCGCCCTTGATGATGGTGCCGGTGCCGAGCCAGACGCCGATCAGGATCACGATGACGAGGGCGACGCCATAGGAAAACAGAGCGCGCATGGTTGTAAGACCTCTATTCTGCCGCATGCCGAGCGGCGCTATCGGGCCGCGCCAGCGCGATGAGTTCGCCCATATGGGCGGCGATATAGTCACGGGCCGCGCCGATACAAGCGCGGCCGAAACCCATCACCCAGCAATCTGCCGGGTGGGCTTCGGCGCCCGAAATCCGTTCGAGTTCGGCGATATCGGCGTCGAGCTGCGCCAGCCGCTCCTTCAGCCGCTCTTCCACCAGCGACGCCGGCAGCTCCGAGGCGAATCGCGCGAAGAGCAGGAATTCGCTGCGATATTCGTCCTGCCCGAGGTCCTCGAACAGGGAACTGATGAAGCTGCGCCGGCCCGCCTCCGTGATCGCATAGACCTTCTTGGCGGGCTTGCCCTCCTGCGGCTCGACACGGCTGGTGACGAGGTTTTCGGCCTCGAGCCGCGCCAGCGCGGGGTAGATCGATCCGAAGCTCGCATCGACGAAATAGGAATAATCACCCTCGACCGAGAGCTTGCGGATCTCGTACCCGGTGGCTTCGCCCTCGTAGAGAATGGCCAGGCAGATGGTCCTGACGTTCATCGGCTTACCCTCATCGCATATGCCGAACCAGCATATGCCGGGGCTATATATGTCGATTCTGAATATTACAAGACGGCAATCTTGCTCGGCCAGCCGTCCATGGCTTGGCTGCCTTGCATAAATTGCATGTGTTGAGGCGAGGTTAGGCCTTCGCGCGATGTTCGCGCCACCTGCGGCAAGGATTTGGAAATCTTCGGCTTTGGTCGGTCAGCCGACCAGCCGCCGCATCTCCGCCGCAGCCGATTCTCCCAGTTCCCGGCTCGCCGCGGCGATGAAAAACGGGTTGAGAAAATTCGGATCGCCGCGCCCGTAGCGCATCGGTTCGCCGTCAAGGGTCAGCACCACGCCGCC
>DASZUI010000153.1:0-2789 GCA_035547675.1 Devosia sp. | reverse complement strand
GGCACAGGTGCCTGCGACGGAGACGGCGTCTGGGCCGGCGCCGGATTGGTCGGCGTCGGCGTTGCAGCCGGCGCCTGGAGTGCCGGGGCAGGTGTCGACGGCGGCGTAGCGGGGGCCGGCGTAGCGCCGGCCGGAGCGGGGCCAGCCGCCGGTGCAGCCGGCGCTGGGGCAGGAGCCGCCGCCGCAGCGGCGATCGGCTGCGGATTGTGCGACAGCGAGCGGAGATAGGCGACCACGGCGGCGCGCTCGCTTTCGTCGGAAATGCCCGCAAAGGTCATCGTCGTGCCCGGCGCAAAGGTCTTGGGCGAGGTCAGCCACTTGTCGAGATTGTCGAAGCTCCAGCTGTCACTGGCCTTGCCCTGCAGCGCCGAGCTGTAGTGGAACCCGGCATCGCTCGCGATCTTGCGGCCGACGACGTCGTAGAGATTGGGGCCGACCTTGTTCGGCCCGCCTTCGTTGAAGGAGTGGCAGGCGCCGCACTTCTTGGCGTCGCTGGCGCCCTCCTGCGGATCGGCCGCGGCGACCATCTGCTCGAAGGACGATGTGGCCGCCGCTGCGGGCGCGGCGGCGGCGCCGGCGGCCCCCGCGGCAGCGGCACCAGCAGCGGCGGCAGGCGGTGCGGCCGAAGGCTGCGGCAGCGGCGCCGGGCTGTCCGAAAGCGAACGGAGATAGGCGACCACATTGGCCCGCTCGGTATCGTCCGAAATGCCGGCGAAGGTCATGATCGTGCCCGGCGCATAGGTCTTGGGCGAGGTCAGCCACTTGTCCATGTTGTCGAACGTCCAGGTCTCATTGGCATGAGCCTTGAGTGCCGGGCTGTAATTGAACCCGGCGACGCTCGCGATCTTGCGGTCGATCACGCCATAGAGGTTCGGCCCGACCTTGTTCGGTCCGCCCTTGGTGAAATCATGGCAGGCGCCGCATTTCTTGGCCGAGGCCTCGCCGGCCGCCACATCGGCCTTGATGAGGAGATCGTTGAAGGACGGCCCGGCAGGCGCCGCTGCCCCGCCTGCCGCAGGAGCCGTCTTGGGCTCCGGCAGATCATAGCCCGGACCGCTGCTGGTGACCGGCGAATAAATGGCTTCGGCGAGGAACCCCACAGCCATCACGAACAATAGGGTACCCAGGATGGCGCCAAGAATTTTGTTGAGTTCGAACGAATCCATAACGGTCTCACATTGGCATCTTCAGGCCGGGCCGACCTCGTCGGACTGCCCGCAAACGGCTGGTTTGCCGGGAAAAATGCGCGTCACATTATGGCTCGGCGCGCGCGGACCATAATATCTCGCCAATCTGCGCGCAACCGGCTTCGACGTTCCCCGGCGAATCCGATTCGGGCGATTTTTCACCCGCCATCGCGTCCTCGGTTGACTCCTGCCGAGCCCGCGGTCAATAGGGCAGCGCAAGGAAATTATAGCTGTCAACGCCGCAAACGGCCCCACCCAGGACGCGCCTCCGACATGACCCTTCGCATTGCCTTCCAGGGCGAGCCCGGCGCCTTCAGCCATGCCGCGGCGCACGCCGTCTTTCCCGAAGGCGCGCCGGTGCCCTGCCTCACCTTCGAGGACACGCTGGCGGCGGTGAAGGAAGGCGCGGCCGATTTCGGCGTCGTGCCGATCGAGAATTCGCTCTATGGCCGCATCACCGATATCCACCATCTTCTGCCCGATAGCGGCCTCTACATCACCGGCGAGCATTTCCTCCGCATCGAGATGAACCTGCTCGGGCTGCCCGGCACCCGCCTCGATGAGATCGAGGCGGTGCAATCCATCTCCGTGGCGCTCGGCCAGTGCCGGAGATTCATCCAGAAGCATAAATTCCGCACCATCAGCGGCATCGACACGGCCGGCTCCGCCAAGGAGATCGCCGAAAAGGGCGACAAGCGCATCGGCGCCATCGCCTCGCGCTTCGCCGGCGAGCTCTACGGCCTCGACGTGATCGCCGAGAACATCGAGGACGCCAGCCACAACACCACGCGCTTCCTCGTGCTGTCCCGGGAGCGGCGCGATGCGGCCCATAATGGCCACCGGGTCAAGACCACCTTCGTCTTCCGCGTCCGCAACGTGCCGGCCGCGCTCTATAAGGCCCTGGGCGGCTTCGCCACCAATGGCGTCAACATGACCAAGCTCGAAAGCTACATGGTCGACGGCTCCTTCACCGCCACCCAGTTCTACGCCGACATCGAGGGCCATCCCGAACAGCACAATGTGCGCCTCGCCCTCGACGAGCTCGGCTTCTTCACCGACCATCTCCGCATCCTCGGCGTCTACCCCGCCGCCCCCCGCGACTAACCCAGCCATTCGGCTGGACCGATTTTTCCGCTGTGGGCAGGTGGGGGGCGCGTGGCCCATGGTTCGAGGCTCACCAGCGACCCTCGAAGGCTGGGCAGCGCGCGAGGATGGGAGATGGATTCCCGCGTTCGCGGGAATGACGGCGTGTTTGGGGCAAGGCCGTGCAACAACTCCGACGTCATTCCCGCGAAAGCGGGAATCCATCTTTCCTGAAACGCGCCCCAACCCCAGTCCACACCAACCCCAGCCCACACCGACCCCTCCCGCGCGACCGGGATAATCCTGCAACGACCATTGCCCTGCGGCATCGGCGAGGCTCCGTCCCGGAGCGGGTAGTCCGCGTATGGTGGGGCAGAACCTCGCCGACGCTGACCGGCTTGCTGACCTGGCACGGACGACCTGACCCGGTTGCGGCAATTTACCCGGACATCGGCATGCCCCTTGCGGCTGCTGCCAGCCCTGGGGGCACTTCGGGACGGCGAACAGCTTCCATCCCAC
>DASZUI010000152.1:0-6809 GCA_035547675.1 Devosia sp. | reverse complement strand
CGTTTCAGGCAGAATCGACGGCGGATGGCAGCGCCGTCATGGTGCGGGTGCAGCGGGAGCGGCTCGGGCCCGAGACCTTGGCGCTGCTCGCGCCCTTTCGCGCGGCGGAAAAGCTGGCGCTGGTCGATGGCGATCTGTGGGCACGCTTGCCGGCGGCCGCGCCGACGCGGCTCAGCGCGGCGCTGACGCCGAAGCGGCTCGGCATCGGCACGATACGGAACTGGAATACGGTGCGGCGGATCGCCGAGGCGCTGGGCGGATGAGGCCGGAACGCCGTTCGTTCTCAGGCGGCCGGCCGGCGCGCGCTACCCATCGTTCGAGGCTCGCCCCGGATCAAGTCCGGGGCTCGCACCTCACCATGAGGTGGTAGAACCAAACACGGACCTCATCCTGAGGCGGGACCCCGGACTTGATCCCGGGGGGCCCTCGAACGACGAGCAGGGCGGGCTGACGAGCAGCGGAGAGGACGAACGCGATGGCCAAGCTCATTTTCGGCATGATGCAGTCGCTCGACGGCTATGTGGCCGGGCCGGAGGGTGGGGCGGAATTGCCGCCGCCGGGCCCGGCGCTGCACCAGCATTTCAACGACCATGTGCGCGGGCTGGCCGGCATTCTCTACGGTCGCCGGATATATGAGCTGATGCGCTACTGGGACGAGGACGTGCCCGGCTGGGGCGAGGTGGAGCGGGACTTCGCGGCGGCCTGGCGGCCGCAGCCGAAGTTTGTGGTGTCGCGCACGCTGAAATCGGTCGGGGCCAATGCGACGCTGGTCGGCGAAGACCTTGCGGCGTTCGTGCGCCGGCTGAAGAGGGACGTCGACGGCGATATCGATGTCGCGGGGCCGGCGCTTGCGGGAGCGCTGACGGAACTCGGCCTGATCGACGAGTATCGGCTTTATTTCCGGCCTTTCGTGCTGGGCGGCGGCAAGCCGTTCTTCGCGGGTGCGCGGCCGCCGCTGCGACTGGTCGGGGCGGATCGGGTGGGCGAGGATGCGGTGAGGTTGAGTTACGTGCCGGGGTGATTGCCGTGGTGCTGGGGCAAGATGGATTCCGGCCTTCGCCGGAATGACACTGTGAATTTGTCACGGCCTTGCCACCGCGTCCCCTCGCCCCTCTGGGGAGAGGGTCAGGGTGAGGGGAGCCGCGCGCTCAGGTGGTGCCGGTGCCTCTACCGCCGGCGCGCGTTGCTTACCCCCACCCGGCTGCCGCCACCCCCCCCCCGCAAAGGGGGAGGGGTCCCGTTGGGTAAGCCGGTGCAACATCGTCTCCCTCCCCCTTGCGGGGAGGGGACAGGGGTGGGGGTTCTTTCCGCAAACGCCAGCGTGCATTGCCAACTCCCACCCCGCTGCCGCGGCCCCCTGCCGCAACCCTCCCCGCAAGGGGGAACAAGACGCTACCCGAACAGCTGTTCGGCCAGGGCGACGAAGCGGCGGCCGCGTTCTTCGAAATTCTTGAACTGGTTGTAGCTGGGCGCCGCGGGGGACAGCAGGACGGTATCGAAACGGCTGCGGCGGGCGGCGAGGGCCTGCATGGCCGCCTCGAGGTCGGGGGCTTCCAGCACTTCGATTTCGGGCGCGGCGGCATAGGTCGCGGTCGCCAGGCGGTCGCCGGTGACCGGCAGGGTGACCAGCAGGGTGACGCCGTGGCCGGCGAGCAGTCCGGCAAGCTCGGTATAGTCCTGGTTGCGCTCGTACCCGCCGGCGATCAGCGCGATGCGCCGGCCGGGATAGGCGGCGAGCGCCGCCTTGGTGGCCTCGGGCGTGGTCGAAATCGAATCGTCGATGAACAGGTGTCCGCCGATCTCGTGCTCCTCGAGCCGGTGGGGCAGGGGCTCGAAGACGCCGATGCCCTTGATAATGCCGTCGATCGAGCCGCCGGCGGCGAGCGCCAGCTTGGCGGCGAGGCGGGCATTGTCGAGATTGTGGGCACCCTTGAGCCGTGACTTGGCGACCACCGAGGCGATGCGGTCGGCGATGAAGGGCGCCGGATCGGGGAGGATGCGGGCCGGATTGCGCAGGGCGGCGAGGACCAGCGGGTTGTGCCGGGCGCCTTCGCCGAGGCCGACGGGAAAATCGGTGTCGCGATCGATCAGGTTCAGCTTGTCGGCGTAATAGTGCTCGACATCGCGGTGCCAGTCGATGTGCTCGGGGTAAAGGTTCGTAATACCGGCAATATCCGGCGCGAAGGCCATGTCGGCGGTCTGGTAGGAGGAGAGCTCGAAGACGACGGTTGCGTGCTGGGCGCCGATGTCGAGCGGGGCGAGGCCGACATTGCCGGCTAGGCCGGCGTCGACGCCGGAATGGACCAGCATCAGATAGGTCAGGGTAGCGGTGGTGGATTTGCCCTTGGTGCCGGAAATGGCGACCACTTTGGTGCCCTCCCGATAAACCTCGCCCCAGAGATTGAGGTTGGAGGTGACGGCGATGCCGGCCTCGCGGGCGATGGCGAAGATCGGCCGGTAGCGCGAGACGCCCGGGCTCTTGACGATGGTGGCGAATTTTTTCGCCTTGACCGCCTCGGTGAGGTCGGCCGGGAGGATCGGCTCGACCTCCGGGATGTCGATTTCGCCTGAATCTACAGTGACATAGACTTTTGTGGCAGGCGAGCGCTCGCGCAGGAACTCGCGGGTCGAGCGGGCTTCCCGGCCGGCGCCGTAGAGCAGGACCGGCGCATCAAACCGCATGGGCAAGCCTCGCGGCGAGGTCGGGGGGAATGTGGTGCTCGGGGCTGTCGGTCATCAGTTCGGCCAGCGCGGCCTCCAGCCGCGGGGCGCCGTACTGGTTCAGCAATTCGGGCTTGAGCTTTGAAACGATGGCGGTTTCCGCCCATTCCGGCCGGCCGGTGAGGGCATAAAGACAGGCGGCGGCCTCGAGAATTTCGCCGACGCACTCCCATGGCTTCTGGCCGGCCAGACCCGTCAGTTCGCGGTAGCCGCCCTCGTTTTCCGGGCGGTCCAGCAGGTCGTGGCCGAAAATGTCGATAAGGCGGGATTTTTCCATCACCGGGGCAAAAACCAGGAAGACAAACAGGCACTTGGCACATTCGCCGCACCAGAGCGGGCCGTCATGGCCGGCGAGGCGGAAATTGCGGTTGCACGACGAAAATACGCGATCGAAGCGGGTGGAGCGCGTGAAAATCTGTGCGATGCGCGCTTCGGAATAGGGCCGGAGCAGGGAAAAATAGCCGAGCGCGCCGCCGGTGGCCCGGGCGAGCGTTTTGGCGATGCCGATCTCGAAGTCGAGCGATTTGGAATATTGGTGGTTGGCCTCGCGGCCGTCGAAATCGATATTGCCTTCGCTGGCCGAGCGCTCATTGGAGAGCACGATACGGTCATAGCCATAGAGCAGGGCGCAGAGCGCCGCGATCATGGAGTTGATCGCCGTCGAGGGGACGTGGCCATTGTAATAGCCGGGCTCCTGGCCGAGGCGGATCATCCCGGCGTCGAGCGTGCGGGTGACATAGAGCGGCGGCAGGCCGAGCTTTTCGACCGAGGTGAGGATCGGGCCCTTGGGGTTTACCGCGAAGGGGGTGAAGGGGATTTCCGCCTGTTCCAGCAATTGCGCCGAGACGAGGGAATCCTTGCCGCCGCCGATGGGCAGCAGGGCGCGGTCGGGCAGGGCGATGGGCGGCAGGGAGCCTGTGTCGGCTGCCGTCGCCAGGCTCAGGCGGCCGAAGCGCTTGAGGTCGTTGCGGGCATAAAACTCGCCGAGGCCGTTCTCATAGAGGTCGAGGACGAAGGCGCGCTCGGCTTCACCGAGGGCGATCTCCGGGGCTTCGATGCGGAAGGGGGCGAGCAGCTTGAAATAGCTGACGCCGAGGACGAGCGCGGTGAGATCGAGGAGTTTTTTGAAATTGGGCGTTGCGGCCGCGGCAGGGTCGGGCAGGGGCGGCAGGCGCAGCGTCTCGGTAAAGGCGAGGTCGCCCAGGCGATAGGGGAAACGGGCGGTGGCCGTCGCCGGGTCGAAGCTCGGGCGCTCGACCATAAAGGCGAGGTCGGCCAGGGCTTCGATTTCGGTATCGCGCGTCATGGTTCTCTTCATAGAGGATTCCGCGTTGGCCGGGAATGCGGGAGCAAGCAAGCTCATGCTGAGGCTGTCGACGAAGCCGCGCTCCAGGCCCTCACCCGCCTGCCGGCACCCTCTCCCGCAAGCGGGAGAGGGGACCCTGGCTCTGTCGCCGCCGCTTTCTCTCTCCCCCTTGTGGGGAGGGTGGCGGCAGCCGGGGGGTACCCACGCGCGCCGGCTTCTGTGACGAGGCCCCCACCCGACCCCTTCGGGGCCGCCCCTGCCTCTGCCGAGGCCTTTTCCGCTCAAATCGATCCACCGGATCCATTTGCCCCTTCGGGTCGCTCCAAAGCCCCACAAGGGGGAGGGAGAAAGGCGCCTCATCTCAATAAATCCTCATCTCCAGCCGGAGCGCGATGTCGTTGCCGAGGCGCTGGTAGCCGTATTCGCGCATGGCGCAGGTCCAGGCGCGGGTCTTGGGATGGCGGTCGATGCCGAAAAGGTTGTAGCGGGCCGGGTCCGCATGGCCGCGAGCCCCGGGCGCGGTGCTGGCCGCGGCCACCCCGATCACCGGCACATCGCCGGCCGGGCCGGGCAGATGGTGCAGGGTCGAGCGATGGGTATGGCCGTGCAGCACCAGCTCGGCACCCGCCGCCGCGATGGCGCGGCGGAAGCCGCCGGCACCCCAGAGGCCGCGGCGCCAGCTATTTTCTTCCGGCTGGGGCGGGTGGTGGATCATGACCACGCGGAAATAGCCGCCATCGGCCAATAGCCGCAGCACCCTACCAAGCCGCTCGCCCTGGCCCGCATCGAAGCGGCCGGCGGCGACCCAGGGCGGCGTCGAGATGGCGCTGGAGCAGGAGATTATCGCCACCTCGCCGACGCGCCGCACGAAGGGGAAGCGGTGCTCGTCCAGCGTTTCGCCGGAGAGATAGGGCCGCCAGGCCATGCAGGCGCGGGTCAGGGCGCCGGGAAGATAGGCGTCGTGGTTGCCCGGCGAGATGCAGACCCTGTCGGGCGGGCCGAGCCGCTGCAGCCATTCGGCGGCCTGGGCGATCTCAGCATCGAGCCCGAGATTGACCAGGTCGCCAGTGAGACAGATGAAATCGGGCGCCTGGGCGTGGAGGTGATCGACAAGGGTAGCGAGCCCGCTGCCGTCGAGGGCGCTGCCGCGTTTGAGGCGGTAATTCAGATAGCCGGTGAGGCGCTTATTGGCGAGTTCGCGCAGGCGGGCCGGCGGCAAGGGGGCCAGATGCACATCGGAAAGATGGGCGAGGGTGATCATCTTGCCGTCACTGCCATGCCGGAGCACCCCTGCCGGTTAATCGGATGCGGGCAATCTTGGTTTCATTTTTCCCAAAGTCCGTGCCAAGAGGCGTTTCCCGCATGGCCGGTTTGCCGGTCCGGCGGACTGGGGCATAAGAGCGGCAGAGGCAAAGCGGAGGCCGAGGGTGGCGGAGCGCAATCGATGGCAGCAGCGGCGCACCGCCGCCTATCTCTTCGCCATGGGCCTCAGGCGGCGCATGACCCTGGGGGCGCGCATCGCGCTTGTCGAGGGGGATCGTGTCTATCTGATCCGGCACACCTATGTGCCGGGCTGGCATTTTCCGGGCGGCGGGATCGAGCCGGGCGAATCGGTGGAGTTGGGCGTGGCGCGCGAGCTCTCCGAGGAGAGCGCCTATCGCCTCACCGCCCGGCCGGAGCTCTTCGGGCTCTATCACAATGTCAGCGTGACCAATCGCGACCACGTCGCCTTCTATATCGGGCGGCAGTTCGAGGAGGCGCGCGGTTTCGCGCCCAATTTCGAGATCGCCGAGTTCGGCTGGTTCGACTGGCGCGCCCTGCCGGCCGGGGCGAGCGAAGCCACGCGGCGCCGGGTGGCCGAGATGTTCGAGGGCGTCGAAAAGGCCGAATTGTGGTGAGACGCGAATGGCAGGCTGCAGGCAATGAGTGGCTGGCCCATGGAATACCACATCGGGGGGCGGAAGCCAGCCATTCGGCTGGACCGATTTTTCGAGGTGGCGGGGTAGGGTGCGCGTTGCCCATGGTTCGACAGGCTCACCATGAGGTCGATGGAATTTAGATGCCCGCATATTGCGACCTCATCCTGAGCTTGTCGAAGGATGGGCAGCGCGCTGCTGGATTCCGGCCTTCGCCGGAATGACGGGGTGGTTGCGGGAGGGGTGGGAGCGCGCTGCCCGTGGTTCGAGGCTCGGCTTCGCCTCGCACCTCACCATGAGGTCGTGGAATTTTCCTCTACCTCATCCTGAGGTGCGACCGAAGGGAGCCTCGAAGGCTTTGAGCCGCGCCGAAGGCCAAATCGATCCGGTGGATCGATTTGAGGCGAGAAGGCCATGAGGGCTATGCCCGAATGGCGGGGCAGCGCGCGCTGACGGCTCAAACTGGATTCCCGCCTTCGCGGGAATGACGGGGGAGGGGCGGGTGCGCGCTGCTCATGGTTCGAGGCTCGGCTCACGCCTCGCACCTCACCATGAGGTCGTGGAAATTTCCTCTACCTCATCCTGAGGTGCGACCGCAGGGAGCCTCGAAGGATGGGCCACGCGCGCTCTCCCCGGTCGTCGCCGGTGTCCTTGGCTGGATTCCGGCCTTCGCCGGAATGACGGCGGGGAGGGGGAGGGCTGTGCCGCCTGTCCCCTCGCCCCTTTGGGGAGAGCGACTGTCTTGCGATGCAAGGACAAAGTGGGCTTTGGAACAAGGATTGGCATGTCGGTTTTCCGTGCCCTGCCTTGCGCCAGGCGGGCTTGGTCTCCGGCCGGAGCTTGGCCCAAGCGACTGTGCGGGCTTG
>DASZUI010000151.1:0-5846 GCA_035547675.1 Devosia sp. | reverse complement strand
CCCTGGAAGAACAGCATGCCGATGGGCAGCGTCCGCAGCCTGTCGTCATTGACGAGGATCAGCGGGATCAGGAACTCGTTCCAGGTCCAGATGAACAGGAACAGCCCCAGCGTCGAGATGGCCGGGGTCAGGAGCGGCACGATCACCCGCCAGAGCACCTGCGGGCGGGTGGCGCCGTCGAGGACGGCGGCCTCCAGGATTTCGGCGGGCAATTGCTGCATGGCGCTGGCCATGAAGATGGTGGCGAAGGGCACCGACATGGCGATCTGCGGCAGGATCAGCGCCCAATAGGTGTTGATGAGGCCGAGATAGAGCATCTCGTAATAGAGCG
Source organism: Devosia sp. (assembly GCA_035547675.1). GTDB lineage: Bacteria > Pseudomonadota > Alphaproteobacteria > Rhizobiales > Devosiaceae > DASZTU01. The sequence goes on along the minus strand of DASZUI010000151.1, from coordinate 5,515 downwards.
GAATGATGAAGGCTTCGGTCGGGATCATCATGCCGACGGTCAGGACCACGAAGACCCATTTCTTGAGCGGAAAGGTAAGGAAGGCGAAGGCGAAGCCGGTAATGAGGCCGAGGAACACCGAGACCGCCACGACCGGCACCACCACCAGCAGCGAATTGACGAAATAGGTGCTGAAATGGCCGTCGGTCCAGGCCGCCGCATAGTTCTCGAAATGCGGATAGGCGGGCAGCACGAAGGCGCCCTTCAAGAGATCGGGCTTGCTCTTGAGCGAGGTCAGGAGCAGCAGCGCGAAGGGCACCACGGTGACAAGGGCGAATATCCAGAGGATGGCGCGCATGGGCGGCGCCACGCCCGAACGCGAAGCGGTGCCGGCCATCAGGCGGGCGCCCTGTCATGCTGCCGCATGAAGCGGTGGATCAGGTAATTGACGACGAAGACGAGCACGGCGCCGACGATCGCCACCGCCGCGCCATAGCCATAGCGGTTAAGCTGGAAGCCGAGCTGGTACATGTAGATGTTCGGCACGAGCGTCGCATTGCCGGGGCCGCCGCGCGTCATGGTGAAGATGAGGTCGAAGCTCTTGATCGAGGCGATGACGGTGAGCAGCAGTACGACGCGGATCTCGGGGATGAGCGAGGGCAGCGTGATATAGACAAAGCCCTGCCAGCCCTTGGCGCCATCCACCTTGGCGGCGTCGAAAAGCTGTGGGTCGATGCGCTGGATGCCGGTGAGGAACACCACCATGCAGAAGCCGAAAAAGTACCAGGTGGCGACCGCCCCCACCGCGGGGAGCACCCAGTGGAAATCGCCGAGCCAGGGCAGCGCCCAGGCCTTGAGCCCGACGAGCTTGAGGAAGGCGTTGAAGGGGCCGAAGGCCGGGTTATAGAGCCAGGCGAAGATGATGCCGAGCACGGCGGTCGGCATGACATAGGGCAGGAACAGCAGCGTTCTCAATACCAGGCGCTCGCGCTGCGGGACGACCGAAATGATGGCGGCAAGGCAGATGCCGATAATGAGCGGAATGACGCAATAGAAGACGATGAACTGGGCGTTGTTGCCGAGCGAGGTCCAGAAGCGGGCGTCGCCGAACAGCTCGGCGTAATTGCCGAACCCGATGAAACTCGGCAGGCCGAGGCCGTTCCAGCTCGTCAGGCTCACCACCACGGCCGCGAGGATCGGCACGAAGACGAAAAGCGCGTAAACGATCAGTCCCGGCAGGACATAGATGAGGTTCTTGCGGGCGGGCGCGTCGAGCATGGACCTGAGCAGGATTATGGAAACCGAACCGCGGCCGCCGGTCGGCGGCCGCGGCGAGACTGGAGGCGCGGTTACTTGCCGGTCTTCAGATAGGCCTGGTAATCGGCATCAAGCGCATCGTCGAAAGCTTCCGGCGTCATGTCGCCGGCCAATAGATGCGGCATGTTGTCGTCATAGGTCTTGAGCATGGTCGGGCTCGACCAGTCGGCATAATGGCCGAGCGCATTGTTGTCGCCCAGTACCTTCCACATGGCGAGCCCCTCCTTGAGCAGCGGGCTCTTGACGGCGCTCTGGTCGGTCGGGGTGGTCGAGGGGAAGAAGCCGGCCGCGGCCCAGGCATTGGCCGCCTCGGGGGAGATCATGTAGTCCATGTACTGGGCGGCGAGGTCCTGCGCCGCCTTGTCCTTGGCGTTGGTGGTGATCGACCAGGAGAGGTCGACGCCACCCACGGTCAGCGGCTTGCTGATACCGGCGGGCGCCGGGATGGCCATGAAGTGGATATCCGGATTGGTCTGCATGTCGCCGAAATACCAGGTGCCGTCGATGAGGAAGGCGCCCTGGCCGGCAACAAAGAGCTGCACCGAGTCATCGCCCGAAATGCCCGAGAAGCCGTCGTTGAAATAGCCGCCCGTCGCCCATTTCTGGATCTGGGTGGTGGCGTCCAGATCCGCCTTGGTCTTGAACGTACCGCCACGGCCATAGATCAGATCGTCCAGCGCCTTGCGGTTGGAGGCGTCGATATGGGCCTGCTCGATGCCGGTCAGCATATGCAGCGCCAAATGGCCCTTGGCGGTGCCGATCACGAAGGCCGGCACGCCCTTGGCCTTGAGCGTATCGGCGTCCTGCACGAGCTCTTCGTAGGTCTTGGGCGGGGCGGAAATGCCGGCATCGCTCAGGACCTTCTGGTTGTAATAGAGCCCGACCATTTCGCCGAGGCCGGAGACGCCATAGGTCTTGCCCTCGCCAAACTGGCCGCTGTCGGACCAGCGCATGCGCGCCAGCACGCTGTCGGACAGCCGCTTATCCCAGCCATACTGCTTGATGTAATCGTCGATGGGCAGCAGCAGGTGCTGCTTGACCATGGTGCCCTGGTCGGCGGCGCCCTGGTTGACCTTGGTCACCTCCGGCCCATTGCCGGCCGAGACGGCGAGCTTGAGCGTCATGGAGAGGTCGTCGAAGGTACGGGCCGTCTCGTTGATGGTCACGCCGGGATGGGCAGCCTGGAAATTCTTGTTGAGCTGCTGCATGACCTGGGGCTGGCCGTCATTGGTATAATCGTCCCAGACTACGAGCGTGGCGGCGCTGGCGACGGTGGCAAAGCCGGCCCCGAGCACCAGCACGGTTGCCGCCGCCGCATAGCGCAGCGGGGTCATCCGCGTAAGAAACTCAGCATGCATGAGTCAGTCTCCCCTGAAGATTGTTGTTCCCGTGGTGTTATCGGCCGCGCTCATGTCACCATGATGCAGGGCTCGATTGATGATGGGCTCGGTGGATGACGGGCGCGTCGTCCCCGCGCCTTCCGAATTGGCTTGCGGCAGGGGCGCTGCGGCGCTAGCTCCCTCGCCCGGAGACTGCCCAAGGCAGCCAGCAGGGACAGCAGCATGAACTCGACCGCCCCCGTTTTCCGCATCCGCCCGGCCACGCCGCAGGACAGCGATGCGCTGTTCGAAATCTGCCTCAAAACGGCCGACAGCGGCAATGACGCGACGGCGCTCTACAGCGACCCGCGCCTGCCCGGCTATATCTGGGCCGCCGCTTACGGCGCGCTCGAGCCGGACCTCGCCTTCGTGCTCGACGACGGCGAGGGGGCTGTGGGCTATGTCATCGGTGCGCGCGACACCGCGGCCTTCTACGACCGGCTCGACGCCGAATGGTGGCCTGAGGTGCGGCAGGCCATTGCCGGCTTCACCCCGAAGACGCCGTTCGACACGGCCGCCGTCCAGCGCATCACGACGCCGGAACAGCATCCCGCCTGGCTGCAGGCCGATTATCCGGCGCATCTGCACATCAATCTGCTGCCGCCGGCGCAATCGGGCGGCTGGGGCCGGCGGATGATCGAGACCGAGCTCGACGCGCTGCGCCGGGCCGGCGTCCAGGGCGTCCATCTCGGCGTCAGCCCGGCCAATGAGCGCGCCAAGGGGTTTTACGAGCATGTCGGCTTCACCGACCTCAGCCGCGACGGCAAGGTGCTTTATGGGATGAAGCTGGGGGTGTAGGCCAGCCGTTTTCCCTCCCCCTTGTGGGGAGGGTGGCCCCGAAGGGGTCGGGTGGGGGTGAGCAGCAAACGCCAGCGCGCGTGGGTACCCCCACCCTGCTGCCGCTTCCCTCCCCGCAAGGGGGAGGGAGCCGCGATGCATGGCCTTCGCCCTCACGACACCGCCTCCGCAGGGCGCTCGTCGGCGAGCGCGGCGAGGCCGTATTTCACCGCAACGGCCGCCGGCATGGCGCTCCAGCCCTGCAGGAGCGAGCCGCGGCCGAAGGGCGGGGCGAAATATTCGATGGCGCCGGCCCAGCCCTGCTCCAGGCAGTATTGCCACCAGCGGGTCAGCGGGTAGCGCACGCCGCCGAGGCCGCGCCGCAGCCGCTCCTCGGCATAGGCGCCGTCCCAATAGGGCCAGTCCGAGCCATTGTGATAGCGGAACGGAAAGGCCGTCTTGGCGCGGATGTCGCGGGCCCGCTTATAGGGCGGGAAAGCGCAGAGCACGCCCCAGTCGCCATAGGGCTGCGCGGTATTGTTGCGGGATTCGAGCGTCTTCTCGATGGCCTCGAGAAAGGCCCGGGCCTTGCCCGGGGGGATCGCGTCGTAGCGGGCGAGCGTCACGGCGTCGATGACGAGGTGATCCTCCACGAAGCCGTCGGGCGTCCGGTAATCGGCATAGCCATGCCATTTCTCGACCCAGAGCAGGCCGTCTATGGCCTGCCGGGCATGGGTGGCGGCGTCGCGGGCCCGTTGCGCGAGGCCGGAATCGCGCTTTTGACCGAGGCGGGTGGCGACGTCGAGCGCGCCGACCCAGAGGCCGAGATCGTAGGAGACCAGGCCCTCGCGATAGACATTGTCGGCCCAGTCGCGGTCGGTGCGCGGCTTGAGCGGCAGGCCATCGGGGCCCGCGAGCCGGAAATAGCGCTCGATGATCGCGGTTACGACCGGCCAATGCCGGTCCGCCTCGGCCTCGTCGCCGGTTTCCCGGACATAGTCGCCGAGGGCGAGCACGAAAAAGAGCGGGCTGTCGAAATGGTCGCTCCACCAGTCGCCGGGGCGGAGATGGTGCTCCTTATAGCGATCCGGGTGGTTGCGGAAGGCCTGCCAGGCGGCGGACTGCGCCAGCCCCGAGAGGATGACGCCGCTCGGCGCCTCGCCATCCGGCTGCACGCCCCTGGCCAGCAGGCGGATCTGCTCGCGCACGGCTTCGGGGGCAAGCCTCAGCAGCGGCTGCAGCGTCCAATAGCCGTCGCGATAGTAGGTGCGCGCCGGGGCGCTGTAGGCCTGGCCGGCGGCGAGGCCGGCGAAACTGCCGGTTTCGTCGGCGCGGATGCTGGAGAGGGCGGCGTGGATGCCCTGGATCACCATGCTCCTGAGCAGCGGATCGGCCTCGGGCAGCAGGTCGCAGCGGGCGGCATGGGCGGCGGCTTCGGCGATGATCGCCGCGTTCGGCAGGCGGGCGGCCCGCTCGGCCTCCTCGCGGGAGGCGCCGGCGGCGATGATGAAATCGGGGCCGCGCTGTTCGACCAGCAGCACGCCCCAGGGCAGGACGGCGGTGCGGCGATTGCCTTCCACGGCCCATTCCGGGCGGGCGGCGTCGGCGGCAATCTCGTGCCACCAGGCGCAGCGGCGGGCCGGATGGATGCGCCCTGCCCGCGCGCCTGCAACCAGCATGACGGGCGCCGACTGCGCCACATGGACGCCGCCATTGCGGGCAGAAACGCTATTCGGCCGAAGGACATACGGCCCTTCCAGCGGAGTGAAGCGGACGCGACCCAGCTTGCCGGCGCCCCAGAGCGAGACCTCCGCCAGGCCATCCGGGCGGCAATCGCCCTGCAGGCGCGGCGCCATGAAGGGAAAGAGCACCGGCTCGCGGGCAGCGAGGAGCCCGTCGGCGCGCGGGGTCAGCAAGGCGCCCTCCCCTGCCCGGCTACCGGCCTCACGATCGAGATGATCGCCTCCACCTATCGGCCCCCTTGGTCGGCCCCCTGCACTGGTTGCGCCAATGTGACGGCAGTTCAATCGCTATGTCAAGAAGCCGGACTAATGGGCCACTCC
>DASZUI010000150.1:0-14829 GCA_035547675.1 Devosia sp. | reverse complement strand
GCGATCCCATCGGCATCGCCCGGCTCGATGCCCGCCCGATCGCAACCCTGAGCCTCGAAGCCCAGGAAATGCACGAGCGCCGCGAGAAGGTCTATCGCGACGAATAGCCAGCCATTCGGCTGGACCTGACTGCCGCCGCGGTTGGAAAAGTGCGGCGGTTTTCCAAACGGTGCTTTAAGGCACCGGCAATATCCTCTGCCAGGACCGCGTAAGGATCCTGCGAGGAGAAGTATGCTACCTTCTTTCGAGGATATTTTGGCTGTCGCAGCGCTTGCTGCGATGGTCTTCGCGTTGATCGCCTTCATAGGCCTATCTCCGCAATCGCGCTTTCGTCGCTACAACCGGGTGCCGAGGGTTGCCGCGACGGATTTGGCGCAATTTGATGCCGTGATGAGCGCCACGTTTCAGCGACAGCGCCTTCTGAACGGCGGCGAATATCGCGTTTTTAAAGCGATAGAGGACGAACTCGCTACGCGTCGGAGCGGCTATCGCGTCTTTGCACAGACCAGCCTGGGCGAGGTTTTGGCATCGCCGAGCGAGGCAGCGTTTCTGGCGATCAACAGCAAGCGGGTCGATGTATTGATCGTGGATCGCGGCGGGTGGCCCGTCTTGGCCGTCGAATTCCAGGGGCGAGGGCACTACGAGGGCCGGGCGGCTGCGCGCGACGCCATAAAGCGGGAAGCGTTGCGGCGGGCGGGCGTCGGCTATCTCGAGACATTCTCCGAGGACGCGGAAGATGCGATCCGGTCGCGCGTTTGCGAGCAGTTGGGCTGGAGCAAGCCGGCGCCGCCTGCCGCAGCCGTAGCTGGAAGGGCAATGTCGTAGCCATCGATCGCCGGCGGTTGCCTCATGGGTTGACGGCAGTGCGCGCGAGTCTTTCCGCCTCCGTTCTGATTGCCAGCCATAAGTCCCGCTCGCGCATGGCGTCGGGCAGGGCGCGGTGGGCGATGGCGAGGTTCTGGTCGGCAAGGCGGATGCGGTTGATGATCGCGCGGGCGGCGGTGTCGAGCGCGGGGCCGGAGAGGCGCGGGGCCAAGGGCGTCATGGCCGCTTCGTATTGCGCCTCGTCGGTATCGCGAAGCCGCAGGGCGTGGCGCGGCTGGCCGGCGGCCCGGAGCAGCAGGCTCAGCCATTTGCCGTCCCATGACGGGGAACTGGCGTAAAGAATATGGCCGGGAAGGCGCTCGAGCATGAGTTCGACGACCCTGTCGATGGGCTCGCCCTCGGTCGCGAGCTGTTCGCGCGAGATGTGATGCACTGCCTCGGCGCGGGGGTCCCAGTCGGTCCAGGCGGGCAGCGGGCGGAGCAGGTGCGTTTCGGCGGCGCCATCCTCGAACACCCAGGCGATTTCGATCGGATAGCCCGCCTTGGCCAGCGAGGAAGCCTCGAAATCGAGGAAGACGCGCATCAATCGGCGCCGCAGGCGGCCGCCTTGGCCTCGAGCAGGGCCTTTTCCTGCGCGTTGCGCGTCATGGCGGCGGCCCGCTGGTAGTCGAGCCGCGCTTCGGCGAAGCGGCCCAGCTTTTCGAGCAGGTCGGCGCGGACGCTGGGCAGGAGGTGGTAATTCTTCAATGCCGGGGCCTCGGCGATCGTCTCGACGATGGCAAGGCCCGCCGCCGGGCCTTCCGCCATGGAAACGGCGACGGCGCGGTTAAGCTCCACCACGGGCGAGCCGGTGAGCTGCGCGAGCCCGGCATAGAGGGCGGCGATGCGCGGCCAGTCCGTGTCGGCGCCGCGGCGGGCGCGGGCGTGGCAGGCGGCGATCTCGGCCTGCAGCAGATAGGGGCCGGGCCGGCCGGGCAGGGCTTCGGCCTGGGCGAGCGCGGCGAGGCCCCGCCGGATCAGCAGCTGGTCCCAGCGCGAGCGGTCCTGAGCAAGCAGCAGCACCGGCTCGCCGCGCGGCCCGAGCCGGGCGCCGAGCCGCGAGGCCTGGATTTCCATGAGCGCCACGAGACCGAGCACCTCGGGCTCGCGCGGGGCGAGGCCGGCGAGGATGCGGCCCAGCCGCAGCGCCTCGTCGCAGAGCTCGCGGCGCAGCCAGTCGGCGCCGGCGGTCGCGGCATAGCCTTCGTTGAAGATGAGGTAGAGCACCTCCAGCACCGAGGCGAGGCGGGCGTTGCGCTCGGGCCCGCGCGGCACCTCGAAGGGCAGGCCCGCCTCGGCCAGGCTGCGCTTGGCGCGCACGATGCGCTGGGCGATGGTCGGCTCGGGGACGAGGAAGGCGCGCGCGATTTCCTCGGTCGTCAGCCCGCCGATGAGCCGCAGGGTGAGCGCGGCGCGCGCCTCGGGCGACAGCACCGGATGGCAGGCGGTAAAGATGAGGCTCAGCAGGTCGTCGCCTACGTCGTCGTCGAGCGCCGCCTCGGGATCGGGTTCCGGCTTGTCCGTCTCCAGGTCGTAGGCGAAGGCGTCAAGCTTGCGCGACGCCATCTTGTTGCGGCGGAAATAATCGAGCCCGCGGCGCTTGGCGGTGGTCATCAGCCAGGCGCCCGGATTGTCCGGCACGCCCGTCCTGGGCCAGCGGTCGAGGGCGACGAGCAGGGCGTCCTGCGCCAGTTCCTCGGCGAGCCCGACATCGCGGACGAGCCGGGTCAGCCCGGCAACGAGGCGGGGAGCCTCGATGCGGTACACGGCCTCGATGGCGCGGTGAGGATCATGTTCGTTCACTCCGCAAGAGAAGCAGGGACGGGTGACGGTGGCAAGGCGGACCGAAAGTTGGAGCGCGTGGCCCATCCTTCGAGGGTCGCTTCGCTCCCACCTCAGGATGAGGAGGAGTTTGCTTCGACGACCTCACGGTGGGGGGCTTTCCACGACCTCATGGTGAGGTGCGAGGCAAAGCCGAGCCTCGAACCATGGGCAGCGCGCGCCGGCCTAGCTGCCAATCGGCCGCTGGTTGGCGGCGCGCCATTCGGCCTCCTTGCGCAAATGCTCCTCGGAGACCTCGTCGACCGGGAAGTCGGAGGCCTCGTGGACCTTGCGCAGCTCGACTTCCATGCCGTCGAAGAAAGGGATGCGCTTGAGCCATTCCAGCGCCTCGTCCCGCGACTTGACGTCGATCAGCCAGAAGCCGGCGATCAGCTCCTTGGTCTCGGCGAAGGGGCCGTCGGTTAGGACTACCTTGCCATCCTCCTTGCGCGCGCGAACGCCGGTTTTGGAGGCGTGCAGCCCTTCGGCGGCGAGCAGGATGCCGGCGGCGATCAATTCCTCGTTGTAGCGGCTCATCACCGCGATGTCCTCGGAGCTGGGCAGGACGCCGGCTTCGCTTTCCGGCGTTGCCTTGACGATCATCATGAAGCGCATTTTGCAAAGTCCTTGTTGGCTCGGGAAAGGTCAGTCGGCGTCGGGACCGCCCATGACCTGGCGCAGTTCGACGTCGACGTTCGCAATGCCGGCGTCGAGGTGGACATCGATGAATCTGGTAACGAACTCCACCGCTTCGGCCTTGGATGGCGCCTCGAAGAAGGCGTAGCCGCCGACGATCTCCTTGGCCTCGGTGAAGGGGCCGTCAATGTAGGCGATCCGGCCCTCGCGGGCCCTGATCTTCATGCCGGTGGCACTCGGGGCGAGGCCGCCGGCATGCTTGAGCCGTCCGGCCGCGAACTGCTCGGCCAGGAGCTTTTCCATGGCCTCCACGGCGGCGGGCGGAGGCGGCTTGCCGGCTTCGTAATCGGCATCGCCCATGACGGTGAGCATGAAAAGCATCGCCTACACTCCGGTATTGGCCAAAGGCAGCAGGCGGCGCAACGCGGGGCTTCGGAACCAGAGGCCGCCCCAGGCGAACAGCCCGAGATAGACACCGAACAGGGTGTGGCTGATCCAGGGATCGAACAGCCGCAGATGGCTCGCTATGGCGCCGCCAAAGACGGCGGTGAGCAGGATTGCGCCCAGCACGGCCGTGCGCGGCCAGACATAGAGCGCGAGGCTGACCAGTTCGAGCACGCCGATGACCCGATCGAGCTCGACCGGCAGGCCGAGCTGCCGGGAGGCATCCGCCACCATCGGCAGGTCGAGCAGCTTCAGGACCACATCGAAGGCCATGAAGAGGATCAGGAGGCCCGAGAGCCCCCAGCCGGTCCAGAACATGGCCCGGCGGGACGTGGGCTCGGCGCCGATATTGAGCGTGGTCATTTCGCACCTCCCCACAGGGCTCAGTAATTGTAGCCGCCTTCGATCTCGCGGACGTCGACGCTGATGTCGACCATGCCGTGCCGGATATGCAGGTCGACGAAGTCGCGCGCGATGCGCAGCGCGGCCTCACGGTCGGGCGCCTCGATGACGGCATAGCCGCCGATCATTTCCTTGGCCTCGGCATAGGGGCCGTCGACCGTGGTGACCTTGCCGTCCCTGGAGACGATTGAGACGCCCTGCGAGACCGGCTTGAGGCCGGCGGTCGAGATGAGCTCGCCCGAGGCGATCGCCTTTTCCATATAGGGCCCCATGGCTTCCATGAGCGCGGCGGGCGGCTGCTTGCGGCCTTCGATGTAGTCGAGGCCGGGGTTCACGGTGGTGAAAAAGCGCATGCCGAAATCCTCCTTGAATGTCTCGGTCTTGGGAATTACTTGGCCGCCTTGGCGGCCAGTTCGTTACGGAGCCGGTCTTCCTGCTCGCGCAGTTCGGGCGTGAACGCCTCGCCGAAATCGTCGGCTTCGTAGAGCGGGCGGATTTCGAGGGAGACGTTACCGCCGCCGTCCAACCTGGGCCATTTCTTCATCCACTCGACGGCTTCTTCCATCGAGCCGCACTGGAGAAGGGTGTAGCCGGCGACGAGCTCCTTGGTCTCGGCAAAGGGGCCGTCGACCACGCTCGGCGTGCCATCCTTGAAATTGATGCGAACGCCCGTGCGGCTGGGCTTGAGCCCGTCGCCGCCGAGGAGCACGCCGGCCCTGGCGAGTTCCTCCATATAGGCGCCCATGTCGGCGAGCAGCTGTTCGGTCGGCATGTCCTCGGCCTCGGTCTGGGCATCGGCCTTGCGGATGATCATGAAGCGCATTGGGCTCTCCTCTGGTCTGGGGTGCGGCTCTCTTGCCGCGCTTTCGATGACACGACGAACCGTGTGGGCGAAAATCGACGCGGGTATGCAGGATTTTTGTGAAATTCTTTGCTGCCGCCCCGGAACAGGCAAATTATCATGGCCCAAGAGGAAGGGTCTTTGTTGTCGCGCCGGATTCGTCCAAAAGTGGTTTCCACTTTTCGATCCGGCGCTTAGCAGGAGGGCAGCGATGCGAATCGAGGCAATGCTTCTGGCGACGGGCGGCAACACCACGGGCATCGAAATTCCAGCCGCGGTGGTCAGCAGCCTGGGCGGCGGCGGCCGGCCGGCCGTCAATGTGACGATCAACGGGGTCTCCTACCGCACCAGCATCGGCGCCATGGGCGGCAAATTCATGCTGCCGGTTTCCGCGGAGCGGCGGACGGCGGCGGGCGTGAAGGCGGGCGACGTCGTCGACCTCGTGCTGGAGCTCGACACGACGCCGCGCGAGGTAGCGGTGCCGCCCGATTTCGCCGCGGCGCTGGCGGCGGAGCCGCTGGCCAGGGCGGCCTTCGACAAGCTGCCCTATAGCGGCAAGCAGCGGCATGTCCTTCCCATCGAAGAGGCCAAGACGGCCGAGACACGCGCCCGGCGCATCGCCAAGGCGGTCGAGGCGCTGAAGCTGGGGTGATGCTTGAAACGGAGATTCCCGCTTTCGCGGGAATGACGGTGTTTGGAGCAGGGCCTTGCCTCGCTCAGGACGTCATTCCCGTGAAAGCGGGAATCTCCGTTTGCCGCATTACGGCCTGATCGCCGCGGCGACGGACTGCTTCACCTGCCGGGCCACGCCTGCCGACCATTGCCAGACGGCGGTCGATTTGGCCCAGTCGAGGACAAGCCGGCGAAGGCCGTCGAGCCAGGTCATCAGCCGCTTGAACCAGCCGATGCGCATCAGCGGCTCGTGGGCGGCGTGGTAGATGCGCTCGACGATGAGCAGGCTCGCAAGGTGGGCGATGACGTAGAGCGCGCCGCCCTCGACGAAATGGCCGATGCCGAACCAGTAGAGCGCAAAGGCCTTGATCGGCTCGATGATGATGAACGGCACGGCAAAGACTGCCAGCGCCACGTATGGCGGCAGGCGCGCGAACAGGCTGCCGAGCCAGTCGAAAAAGCGCAGGCGTCCGAGCCAGTCGAACAGCGGACGGAAGATCGACCGCAGGATGCTATCGAGCAGCGTCCAGAGGATCAGCAATACCGACAGGATGACCCGGCCGGTGAAACGGAGCGGGGCGAGCCAGTCGGGTGCGGTGTTGTCGCTCATATCGTCCGATCGGGGTTGCCGGCGTCCTACGCTCCGTAGCGCCGCTCGAGATGGGCGATGAAATATTTGGCGTTCAGCGGCTCGCCGGTGGCGCGGGCCATGAGTTCGGGGGTCGACCAGCGGGAGCCCTGCGACCAGATGTGCTCGCGGCGCCAGCCATTGATGTGGCTGAAATCGCCTTTGGCCATGTCGTCGCGGGCGCCGGGCACGGCCTGCTCCAGCGCCGCCCATTGTTGCGCCGCCATCATCGCGCCGAGGGTGTAGGAGGGGAAGTAGCCGAGCGCGCCCGAGGGCCAATGCACGTCCTGCATGGGGCCATCCCTGGGGATGTCGATGGTCGACAGGCCCAGATAGTCGCGCATCTTGGCGTCCCAGGCTTCCGGCAAATCCTTGACCTCCAGCGCGCCGGAGACGAGGTCCTGCTCCAGTTCGTAGCGCAGGATGACGTGGAGCGGATAGGTCAGCTCGTCGGCATCGACGCGGATGAGGCCGCGGGCGATCAGATTCACATGGGCGAGGATGTCCTCGAGCGTCCAGCCTTCGAGCGCCGAGGTTCCGAGAATTTCACGGGCGCGCGGCTCGGCCCATTGCCAGAATTCGGGGGCATGGCCGATCTGCTTCTCGTTGAAGAGGGACTGGCTTTCATGGACGCCCATGCCGCGGGCGCGGCCAAGCGGCCAATGGCTCCATTCCTTGGGCAGGTTCTGCTCGTAAAGGCCGTGGCCGGCTTCATGGAGGATGCCCATGAGCGCGGTCAGGAACTCGCTCTCGTCATAGCGGGTGGTGATGCGCACATCGGTGGGCACGCCGCCGCAGAAGGGGTGGTGCGAAATGTCGAGCCGGCCATGGTCGAAATCGAAGCCGATGGCCTTGATCATGTCGACGCCCAGCGCACGCTGGCGGTCGGCCGGGGAGGGGCCGGCGAGCGGCTTCAGCGGGCGCCGGGCGAAACGCGCCGCTTGGCGGTCCAGGGCGGCGGGGATGAAGGCGCGAAGGAAGCGCTTAAGCTCATCGAAGACCGGCGTGATGTCGGCCATGCGGTTGCCGGGGTCGTACTGCTCCATCAGCGCGTCATAGGGCGCGAGCTTCAGCACGTCGGCGCGGCGGTAGGCCTCCTCGCGGACCAGCGCGACGACGCCCTCGAGGGCGGGCGCGAAGCCCTGCCAGTCGTTCTTCGCGCGCAGCTCGCGCCAGAGCTGTTCGCAGCGCATGGTGGTCTCGACCTGCTTCTGCACGAAATCGGAGGGCAGGCAGGTGGCGTTGCGGTATTGCCGCTTGAGCTCGGCGACGGCACGGCGCTGCAGGTCATCGAGATCTTCCGCCTCGGCGGCGGCGATCCAGTCGCCGACTTCGGGGCCGGTGAACTGGGCATGCTGCATGCCGGCGAGCGCGGCAACCGCTTCAGCGCGCTTCTCCCCGCCGCCGGGGGGCATGTTCGTCGCCTCGTCGGCATGGAGAATGGAAAGCGCGTGGTCGAGCGCTTCGAGCTTGTGGCCGAGGGCATCGAGCTTGGCGAAGAACATTGGGCACTCCGAGAGGAATTGGCGCCACTATTCGCCGTTCGCCCGCAAAAAGGGAAGGGGCGCGGCAACGGGGTTGTGCCGCGCCCCTCGAACCGCCCGCGCCAATGGGGGAATGCGACGGGCGGAATTGGTGGTTCTCGGGTAGTGTGCGCTGCCCATCCTTCGCCCTTCGACAGGCTCAGGAGGCTCAGGATGAGGTCGCGAGGGCTGAAGCCTCTACGACCTCATGGTGAGGTGCGGGCCCCTGGACTTGATCCGGGGCGAGCCTCGAACCATGGGCAGCGCGCTCCTTCCTCAGAACGGCAGGATGGCGTCCATGACCTGCTGGCCGTAGCGCGGCTGCTGCACGTCGGTGATCTGGCCGCGGCCGCCATAGGAGATGCGGGCTTCGGCGATCTTGGACGAGTCGATGGTGTTGTCCGAGGCGATGTCCTCGGGCCTCACCACGCCGGCGACGATCAGGTCGCGGATTTCGAAGTTCACGCGCACCTCCTGGTGGCCCTCGATGACGAGATTGCCGTTGTCGAGCACCTGGGTGACGACCGCCGCGACCTGGGTCGAGACCGTCTCCGACCGATTGACCGAGCCATTGCCGGAATTGCTCATCGAGGAGGTGAGGTCGAGCGCCTTGGTCGGGTCCGTGCCGGCGATGGGCGTATTGTTGGTGGCCGCGGTGAAGAGCGAGCCGAGCACGCCGCCGGCGCCGGCGCCATTGCTCGCCGAGCGCGATGAGGCGGTGGTGTCGGCGATCTGCGCCTTGTCGGCGATGGTCACCTGCACGAGGAGGATGTCGCCGACCTTATGGGCCCGCTGGTCCTTGAAGAAGCCGTGGGCGTCGTTGGAGAACAGCGAATTGGGCTGGTAATAGGCCTGTTCCGGCGGCGGCATCGGCATGGAGACGGGCTGGTAGCCCGGCTGGGCGGTGGGGTCGGCAACGGCGCTGAGCTTGGGCGCCTCGCCGATGCGCGAGAGCTGGTCCATGGTGGCGCAGCCGCCGAGCAGACCCAGCAGGGTGAGCGTCGCGATGGTCTTGATGAGGTGCATGGGCGTTCCCCTAGAGTCCGGCGACGCTTGCAGGCGCAGCGGTGATTTCGACGGCGCCATCGGCGCGGGCGATGCCGCGGACGATGCGCTTGCTGGCGGCATTCATGACGGCGACCGGCTCACCCAGGGCGGCCGCGTTGAGCGCCGTTCCCTTGGCGGTGAGCGTCATGCTGCCGGCGTGGAGATAGACGATTACCGGGTCGTTACGGGCGATGAGCTGGGGGGCCGACACATCGGAGGCCTTGAGCATCATCCCGGTCCGGCTCTGGCGCAGCAATTGCTGGCCGACGAGCTGGTCGAGGCTCGCCACGTTGGCGTTCTGCACCAGCCGCAGCGGCACCGGCTGCATGGTGATGTCGGTCGGCTTGAGGATGGTGCCGGCGGCCAGCGTGCTCGCGAGTTCCGGCACTTTGACCATCAGGTCGAGATGGCCGGAAACATCGAGCGGCTGATCGAGGCCGGCGAGCGTGAAGCGGGCGGTGAAGGCGCCGGTATCCGCCGCATAGCGCAGATCGGTGAGCCGGGCCGGATCGGGCACGTCGGCCGCCTCGACGGTGTCGAGGCGCTGGTCGAAGGCGACGTCGAGCGTGGCGTCGCCGGTCAACACTCCGCGCCGCTTGAGCTCGGCGGCGAGCAGGTCGTCGAGAGCGTCGGCACCTATGGCCGTGCCGCGCCGGGCGACCTGGACGGCGGTCATCCCGCCATCGTCGAAACTACCAAGGCCGGCCCGGTCGGCGGCGAGCCGGATGTCGCCGATGGAGACGGTTCCCGAGGTGCCGGGCGCGGGCGCGAGGAAGAGCGGCTGGGCGGCGAGCGCGCCGGCGTCGGCGAACATATCCCCGACGGTGACGATGCGGTCGCTTACGTCCACCTGGGGCTTAAGGGTAGGGGCGGCGAGGGCGGGCGCGGCGAGCAGGTAGAGAATGGTGATGGTAGCGACCGCTATGAGGGCGCGACCCCCACCTGGCTGCCGCCACCCTCCCCTCACGGGGGAGGGATGATAAATGGCATGGCGGTGCCGGATCATTCCCTCCCCCTTGAGGGGAGGGATGCCGGCAGGCAGGGTGGGGGTTCTTGCCGCGTCGAAGTAAGAGAACAGCTTCATGGCCCGCCTCAGCGCATTTGCGTGGTGGTCTGCAGCATCTCGTCGGCGCCGGTGACGACGCGGGCGTTCATCTCATAGGCGCGCTGGGCGGCGATGAGGTCCGAGATTTCGGTGACTGCGTTGACATTGGCGTCCTCGAGATAGGACTGCATGATATTGCCCATGCCGTCGGCATTGGGCGTGCCGACCTGGGCGGGGCCGGAGGCCGGCGTTTCGGTGAAGAGGTTGTTGCCGATCGATTCGAGGCCGCCTTTGTTGACGAAGCGGGCGAGCTGGAGCTGGCCGAGCTGGGTCGGCGTGGTGGCGGTGCCGAGATTGGCGCTGACGATGCCGTCCGGGCTGATGGAGAGGGAATTGGCATTGTCGGGAATGGTGATCCCCGGCTGCACTTCATAGCCGTCGGCGGTCACCAGCTGGCCGGTGCCCGAGCGCTCGAAGGAGCCGTCGCGGGTATAGGCGGTGCGGCCGTCGGGCATGTTGATGATGAAGAAGCCTTCGCCCTGCACGGCCATGTCGAGCTCCTTGTCGCTCTGCACCGGCGTGCCCTGGCTCATGACGCGGGGCGTCGCGACGAGGCGGACGCCCGAGCCGACCTCGACGCCCACGGGCAGCTGCGTGCCCTGGTCGGAGGTGGTGGAGCCGGCAACGCGGTATTCCTGGTAGAGGAGGTCCTGGAACTCGGCCCGCTGGCGCTTGTAGCCGGTGGTCCGCATATTGGCGATGTTGTTGGAGATGACGTTGACGTTCTGCTCCTGGGCCGCCATGCCGGTGGATGCGATGAAGAGAGCCTGCATCTGAAGATCTTTCGTGAAAGCGAATCGAGGCCGCGGTCAGGCGGTGGTGGAGACGGAGCCGAGCTTTTGCACGGCGTTGCTGCGCAAATCGTCCTGCTTCTGCATGAGGTCGGCGAGCTGCTCATAGGCACGCTGCACCCGGATCATATTGGCCATTTCGGTGACGCCCGAGACATTGGAGCGCTCGATGGTGCCTTGCAGCACGTCGGTATTGGTGGCCGGCCGCGCATTGGGCCCGTTCCAGAGATTATTGCCCTCGCGGGTGAGCGCCTGCGTGTTGGGGAATTCGACGACGGCAAGCCGCCCCTTGGTGCCCTGCGAGGTGCTGACGGTGCCGTTCTTGAGGATGGTGATATTGGTGTCGGTATCGTCGAAGGTGATCGGCGTGCCGGCATCCGAGAGCACCGGATTGCCCGAGAGGTCGACCAGCACGCCTTGCGCGTTGATGGCGAGCGAGCCGGCCTTGGTATAGCGGTTACCGGCGGGTGTCTGGACCGTCAGGAAGCCTCCGCCCGATAGCGCGACGTCGAGCGGATTGCCGGTCTGCTGCAGCGGGCCGACCGTCAGGTCGTGCACGGTCGCCCAATCCTGCGTGTAATCGACCGACTGCTTGCCGGCGAAGTCGTTATCGGCAGCGCCAGGCATCTGGTACTGCTCGAAAAGAATGTCTTCGGCCTTGAAGCCGGTGGTGTTGATGTTGGCCATGTTGTTGGCCACCACGTCCATCTGCCGCTGCAGCGCGATCTGGCGCGAGAGGCTGACAAGCTGCGCGTTTTCCATGCGCGTTCGTCCCCGTTTGTAGTCGTCGGAGCTCGCGACCTCCCCAGGCCTCGTGGCTCCGCTGGTAACTTTGCAGAAACCATGCCAGCGACAGGGTCTTTATTTTTCAATGAGTTAGCATGAGGCTGCCGCTAGGCAATTTTCGCCGCGGCACAAATGGCCAGGCAGAAATTGCCGGGCCGAGGGGGTGCGGTAACCAAACGTTAACCATCCCCCTCTTAGCTCAGACACGGGACCGGACTCGCCCGGCCCATCCTGGGGGCTAGACGGAAATGACGGCAGAGGCCGAAGTCGACGGCGGCGAAGTTGCGTCGTCCAAGAAGGGCGGTCGTCGCCGTCTTCTGATCATCGGCGGCGGAGCGCTGCTGGCGGTCGCCGCGATCGGCGCGGGGCTCTACTTCTTCCTCGGCGTGGGCAAGTCGCAGACGGCGGATCAGGCGGCCAGCGGCCCCGTGATCGCCGTGCCTGCGGCCGCGCAGGATTTCATCTTCAATCTCCCCGAGATGACCATCAATCTCAATACGGATGGCAAGCAGCAGGACGCCTTCATGAAGCTGACGGTCGCGCTCGAAGTGGCCGACCAGAAGACGATGACCGATATCCAGCCGCGCATGGCCAAGGTGATCGACGCCTTCCAGGTCTATCTGCGCGAGCTCAGGCCGGCTGATCTCGACGGCTCAGCCGGCATCTACAGGCTCAAGGAAGAGCTGCTGCGGCGGGTCAATGTGGCGGTCGCGCCCGCCCATGTCGACGGTATCCTGTTCAAAGAAATCCTCGTGCAATAGGCCGGGCCATGCCGACCCCGAACGATGAAGACAAGCTGAGCCCCGAATGGGGTCTCGACGACGAGCGGCCGCTTTCGGGCACCTCGCCGGTTTCCACGCCAGCGACCGACGATGACGGCATTTCCGCCGAATGGGCGGCGATGCTGGCAGGCGAAACCGGCGCGGACGGGGGAGGGGCCGGCGGTCCGGACCGCGTGCTGAACCAGGACGAGATCGACAGTCTCCTGGGGTTCGATGCGAGCGCCGGTGGCGATGTCGAGCTCACCGGCGTGCAGGCGCTGATCAATTCGGCGCTCGTCTCCTATGAGCGCCTGCCGATGCTCGAAATCGTCTTCGACCGCGTGGTGCGGCTGGCGACGACCTCGCTCCGGAATTTCACCTCGGACAATGTCGAGGTGGCGCTCGAGACGATCTCCTCGGTGCGCTTCGGGGATTATCTCAATTCCATCCCGCTGCCGGCGATCATCAGCGTGATCAAGGCGGAGGAGTGGGAGAATTACGGGCTGCTCACCGTCGACTCGAGCCTGATCTACTCGATGATCGACGTGCTGCTGGGCGGCCGGCGGCAGCCCAATGCGGTGCGCGTCGAAGGGCGGCCCTATACCACGATCGAGATGTCGCTGATGCGGCGCATGCTCGAGGTGATCCTCGAGGACATGCGGCGCGCCTTCGAGCCGGTGACGCCGGTCACCTTCGAGATCGAGCGCATCGAGACCAATCCGCGCTTCGCCGCGATTTCCCGGCCGGCCAATGCGGCGATCCTGATCGAGCTCAGGATCGAGATGGACGAGCGCGGCGGCAAGGTCGAGATCCTCTTGCCCTATGCCACCATCGAGCCCATCCGCGAGCAGATGCTCCAGATGTATATGGGCGAGAAATTCGGTCGCGACCCGATCTGGGAAGGGCATCTGGCGACCGAGATCTATGCCGCCGAGGTCGAGATCGAGGCGGTCATGCATGAGGTGGACCTGCCGCTTTCCCGCGTGCTCTCGATGCAGGCGGGCGACACGGTGATGTTCGACATGACGCCGGCCGATCCGGTCACGCTCAGATGCGGCGCGGTCGAGCTGACCCAGGGGATCATGGGTCATATCGGCAAGCACATTTCGGTCCGGGTGGACCGCAAGCTGAACCCGCCCAAGGTGACGATGGCGGCGTTCGAGGCCCTCGACGAGCAGCAGACGGAAGGAAGATGATGTTCGGATTGCCCTTTGGCGTCTTGGTGGAAGGCTCCGTCTCGGTGCTTCTGGCCGTCACGATCGGCTATTGCGCCGTGCTGAACACGCGGCTCAAGCGGCTGCAGGCCGACCGCAACGAATTGCGGCAGATGGTGGCCGATCTCGTGCATGCGACCGATCTCGCCAATGCGGCGGTCAAGGAATTGCAGAACGCCGCAGCCGAAGCCGAGCTCGCGCTCAATGCGCGGCTCGAGGAGGCGGAGCGTTTCGGCGTCGAGCTCGCCAATCACGTGTCGGCCGGCCACGAGGTGATGGAGCGCATCGCCCGGATCACGGCAGTGGCGCAATCGGCGCGCCAGGGGCAGGCCCCGGCCGAGATCGAGGTGAGCGAGGAGCGCCCGGCCCATGTGCCGGGCACGAGCAAGCTCCAGTCGGCGCTACGGCGCCTGGCCGAGCGCGAACGCGAACGGGATGATGCAGCGTGAAACCCTTGCGCATGGGACCGCCGCGCCTGCTGCCGGTGGTGATATTCGCTTCCCTGGCATTGCTGGGCTTCAAGGGCATCGGCCTCGTTACCGGCACGGGCTATGTGCTGGGCGGCACGGCGGCGGCGCAGGCCGCTGACGCCGGAACGGGCGGCGGGGCAAGCGTCGCCGATACGGCGCCGCGCACGGAACCCACCGCCAATGACACGGCGCCGACGCTTGCCGACACCACGCCGACCCTGGTGCCGGCAGCGGCTCCGGCCGCGCCCGACGCCGGCAAGACCGCGGCGGCAGCGGCTGAGGCCACCGACATTCCACCGCCGCAGGTGAACAATGCCACGGCCGCGGCGGTCGAGGGCGGCGGCACGGCGAATGCCGCGCAGGACTCCACGATACCGGTCTGTCCGCCGGACACGCCCAAGCCGAGCGGCGCCATGAGCATGGATGCGGTTACGGCCGCGGCCGCCGCGGCGGTCAGCGGCAACGCGCCGCCCAAGGTGGTCGTGCCCACGCCCGGGCTCAATTGCGACGCGGCCGTACAGAAGGTGAACGACGCGGGCGACATCTTGCCCTTGATCGGCGATGGCGGAAAGGCGCCCAATGCGACCGAGCAGACCATCCTCGCCCGGCTGAGCCAGCGGCGCAGCGAGCTCGACAAGCGCGAAGCCGATCTGCAGGTACGCGAGGCGACGGTCCAGGCGGCGGAGCAGCAGCTGCAGGTGCGGACCGATGCGCTCAAGGCGCTGGAGGCCAAGCTGCAGCAGCTCGACGACGACCGCAAGGCGGCCAATGATGCGCAGTTCGCCGCGCTCGTCAAAATGTACGAGACGATGAAGCCGCAGGAA
>DASZUI010000149.1:0-6516 GCA_035547675.1 Devosia sp. | reverse complement strand
TAGTCGGGATCGAAGAGGATGAAATCGGCGGGCGCGCCCACCGCCAGGCGCCCCGAGGGCAGGCCGAGGATGTCGGCCGGCCGCTGCGTCATGGCGCGCAAGACCGTCATCAGCTCGACATCGCCGGAATGGACGAGGCGCAGCGCCGCCGGCAGCAGGGTTTCGAGGCCGATGGCGCCGTCCGACGCCTCGGCGAAGGGCTGGCGCTTGACCTCGGAATCCTGCGGGTCGTGGTCGGAGTGGATCACGTCGATGATGCCGGCCCGCAAAGCCTCGACCATGGCCTGTCGGTCGTCCTCGGTGCGCAGCGGCGGGGAGAGCTTGAAGAAGGTGCGATAGGCGCCGACGTCGTTCTCGTTGAGGGCCAGGTTGTTGATCGAAACGCCGCAGGAAATGGATGAGGAGCGGCGCTTGGCCGCCTCGACCAGTTCGGCCGACGCCGCGGTCGAAATCTGCGCCGCGTGGTAGCGGACGCCGGTGAGCAGGGCCAATTGCAGGTCGCGGGCGAGGGGGATGGTTTCGGCTTCGCTCGGGATGCCCTTGAGGCCGAGAACGGAGGCGAAATAACCTTCGTTCATTACGCCCTCGCCGGCGAGGCTCGCATCGACAAGGTGGTGGATGACCGGCATGTCGAAATTGGCGGCATAGGTGAAGGCGGCGCGCAGCAGGCCGCTCGACTGGATGGAGTGGCGGCCATCGGCGAAGCAGACGGCACCCGCCTCCTTCAGCAGGCCGAATTCGGTGATCTCCTGGCCCTCGAGGCCGCGGGTAATGGCTGCGGCGGGGAGAACATTGACGAGGGCCGTGGCCTTGGCGCGGCGGATCAGGAAATCGACCAGCGCCGCGTCGTCGATCACCGGCAAAGTGTCCGGCATCAGCAGGAAGCTGGTGACCCCGCCGGCGGCAGCCGCTTCGCTCGCGCTTTTCAGCGTCTCGCGATATTCGCGGCCCGGTTCGCCGGTAAAGACCCGCATATCGATGAGGCCGGGGGCGAGCGCCAGCCCGTGCGCATCGATGCGGTCGATGCCGAGCGGGAAGCTCTTGGCCGCACCCTCGGCGATATGGGCGATGTGGCCGTCCTCGACATGGAGCGCGCCGAGGGCGTCGAAGCCGGAGGCGGGATCGACGATCCGCGCATTCTCAATGATGAGCGGGCGGATCATGGCGAGAACCCCACCGGCTCGTTGCGGTCGGGGAGCAGCGCGTCGAGCACCGCCATGCGCACGGCGACGCCCATTTCCACCTGGTCGGTGATCACCGAGCGCTCGCCATCGGCGATCGCCGGATCGATCTCGACGCCGCGATTCATCGGGCCGGGGGGCATGACGATGGCGTCCGGTTTGGCGAAGGCGAGCTTCTCGGCGTCGAGGCCGTAGAAGCGGTAATACTCCCGAACCGAAGGGATCATTTTCCCCGAGGCGCGCTCGTGCTGCAGGCGCAGCATCATCACCACGTCCACGTCGCGCAGGCCTTCGCGCATGTCGGTGAAGACCTCGGTTGCCATGTTCTCGATGCCGCGCGGCAGCAGCGTTCTGGGCGCGATGACGCGGGTGCGGATATTGAGGGCGCCGAGCAGCAGCAGGTTCGACCGGGCGACGCGGGAATTGGCGATGTCGCCGCAAATGGCGATGGTGAGGCCGTCGAGCCCGCCCTTGTGGCGGCGAATGGTGAGGGCGTCGAGCAGCGCCTGGGTAGGATGCTCATGGGCGCCGTCGCCGGCATTGACGACCGAGCAGCCGACCTTCTGCGACAGCAGTTCCACCGCGCCCGCCGCCGAGTGGCGGACGACGATGACGTCGGGGCGCATCGCATTGAGGGTGGCGGCCGTGTCGATCAGCGTCTCGCCCTTGGTGACCGAGGAGGTGCGGACCGAAAGGTTCATCACCTGCGCGCCGAGGCGCTTGCCGGCGATCTCGAAGGAGCCCTGGGTGCGGGTCGAGGGCTCGAAGAAGAGGTTGATCTGCGTCTTGCCCGACAGGGTGGGCAGGCTCTTCCGCTCCTGCCGCGAGATCGGCACCATGGCGTCGGCGCGGTCGAGCAGGTCGAGGATTTCCTGCGGGGCGAGATCGGCGATGCCGAGCAGGTGTTTTTTGGAAAAGCCGGGCAGCCCGTTCGGGCGGTCCGTTCCGGTGCGTGCTGGCGGGCGCTCGGCCATCTCGCTCCAATTTCCTGCTGATCGCGCGGGGGCATACCGAACCCGGCGGGAAGGCACAAGGCCCGTGCGGGAGTTTTACCCGCGCCTCAGGCGCTCCAGCGCGCCCTGAAGTATGTAGCTGGCCGCGAGCTTGTCGACGACCTCGGCCCGGCGGTCGCGGCGGACATCGGCTTCGATGAGTGTGCGCGTGACGGCGCTGGTCGAAAGGCGCTCGTCCCAGAAAGCAATGGGGATGTCGATGAGCCTGCCGAGATTGCGGGCGAAGGCGCGCGTCGATTGGGCGCGCGGGCCTTCGGAGCCATCCATGTTGAGCGGCAGGCCGAGCACGATGCCGACCGCCTGGTTCTCGGCGATGAGCTCCTTCAGCCGCTCGGCGTCCTTGGTGAATTTGGTCCTGGCAATGGTTTCGAGCGGTGTCGCGGAATAGCGCATGCCGTCGGAGACGGCCACGCCGATGGTCTTGGTGCCGAGGTCGAGGCCGAGCAGCTTGCCGGACGGCGGCAGGAGGGCGAGGGGCGAGGCGTCGTTGTCCATAGCCGGCATGTAGCACGGGCAGGGGCAAGACTCGACCCAATCGATATCAATCGCTATGATTAGGTGTGATTAAGGAGACCGAGATGAGCGC
Source organism: Devosia sp. (assembly GCA_035547675.1). Classification (GTDB taxonomy): domain Bacteria; phylum Pseudomonadota; class Alphaproteobacteria; order Rhizobiales; family Devosiaceae; genus DASZTU01. The sequence continues at coordinate 3,736 of DASZUI010000149.1, read as the reverse complement.
CAAGGCTGCTGCCAAAGAAGATACCAGGGTGGTCACCGCCCATTTGCCGGTCGCGATGGCCGAAAAGATGGACAAGTATGCCCAGCAAATGGAGCGCTCGCGCGGCTGGATCGTCAAGCAGGCGGTCGCGAACTGGCTCGCCTGGGAAGAAGAAAAGCATCGGATGACGCTCGAAGCCCTTGCGGAGGTTGATGCCGGCCTGTTCATCGAGGACGAGGATATGGCCGCCTGGATCGAAAGCCTCGATACCGACAATCCGCTGCCACCGCCGCAACCTCGTCGATGAGGCTCATCTGGTTGCCGCGCGCGCAGGCGGACTTGGTGCGGTTGCATCAGTTTCTTGCGCCCAAGAGCCGCAAAGCCGCGACCAATTCATTGCGTTCGATTCGTGCCGGCGTGCGAAAGCTTCTCGACTATCCGCGACGCGGCGAAAGAATGGAGAGGTATGATCCGCGCGAGGTTCGGCGGTTCCTTATCGTGGATTATGAGGTCCAATACGAACTCACCGGCGATACCATCTTCATCCTTCGCATCTGGCACACACGGGAAGAGCGATGAAACTCACCTGGTTCGCGGATACGGCCATGCGCATACACATCGGCGGCCGGATTCTGGTGGCGGATGCGGAGCGGGCGCCGCGGGGAATCGATTTCCGGGAATTGCTGTCGGGGGCCGACAGGACGTTCCACCTGACCGAGGACGATTACGAGCTGCCCGAGATCGACCCAACCCTGTGGCGGCCGCGGCGGGTGGCGCGGCCAATCGATCAGCAAGCCGGCGGGAGCGATGTCGCCGTGGTGCGGATCGGCACGTCGGCGGTGCTGATCGACGCCCCGGGCGAGCCGGCGCTGGCGCTGCTTGCCGGGAGCGAGCCGCCGCGTTTCGGGCGCTGGGCGAATGAAGCCGTCGTAGTGCTGTTCGGGGACGGGCAGGGCATGGTGGCGCTGGGCACGGTATTGCTCGACGTGGCCGAGCCGAAGCTGCTGGCGCTGGCGGCGGATGGGGCGGCGGTCGAGCACGCAATCGCCGAACTGGGCGAGCATCTGGACGGCACCGGGCTCGTTTCGCTCGAGCCGGGCATGGCCGTCGAGGTCTGAGTGTTGCGTTTCCGGCAAGCTCGTTGCTAGAAGCGGCTGAAAACAATCTGCCGGAACCCGCTTCATGGCCGTCGACGCAAATACAGTCCGCAAGATCGGTCGCCTCGCCCGCATCCGCATCGAGGAAGAGGAGGTGGTGCGCTACCAGGACGAGCTCAACGCCATTCTCGGCTTCGTCGAGCAATTGGATGAGGTCGATGTATCGGGCGTCGAGCCGATGACCTCGGTGACGCCGATGCAATTGCGCCGCCGCGAGGACAAGGTGACCGATGGCGGCTATCCCGAAAAGATCGTCGCCAATGCGCCGCTGACCGAAGACAATTTCTTCATGGTGCCCAAGGTCGTCGAGTAATTTCCTCGCGCCCCGGCTCCCTTTTTCACGAGTTGCCCGTGACCGACCTGACCCGACTGACGCTCGCCGCTGCCCGCAAGGGGCTCAGGGCCCGCGACTTTTCCGCGGCCGAGCTGACCGATGCGTATTTGTCGGCGATCGAGCGCGCCAATCCCAAGCTCAATGCCTATGTGGCGGTGACGGCCGAACAGGCGAAGGCCGCCGCCAAGGCGAGCGATGAAAAGCTCGGCCGGGGCGCAGGCGGGTCGCTCGAAGGCGTGCCGCTCGGCATCAAGGACCTGTTCGGCACCAAGGGCGTGCACACGCAGGCGGCGAGCCATATCCTCGACGGCTTCAAGCCCGAGTATGAATCGACCGTCACCGCCAATCTCTTCCGCGACGGCGCCGTCATGCTGGGCAAGCTCAACATGGACGAGTTCGCCATGGGCTCGTCCAACGAGACTTCCTATTACGGGCCGGTCATCAATCCCTGGCGGGCCAGCAAATCCAACGCCAATCTGGTGCCGGGCGGCTCCTCGGGCGGCTCGGCGGCGGCGGTTGCGGCCTGGCTCTGCGCCGGGGCGACGGCGACCGACACCGGCGGTTCCATCCGGCAGCCCGCCGCCTTCACCGGCACGGTCGGCATCAAGCCGACCTATGGGCGCTGCTCGCGCTGGGGCGTCGTGGCGTTCGCCTCCTCGCTCGACCAGGCGGGGCCGATTGCGCGGACGGTCGAGGACAGCGCGATCCTTCTCACCTCGATGGCGGGGTTCGATCCCAAGGATTCGACCAGCGTCGACCGGGTGGTGCCGGACTTTGCGGCGGCGGTCGAGCGCGGGGTCAAGGGCCTCACCATCGGCGTGCCGAAGGAATACCGCATGGACGGCATGCCGGTGGAGATCGAAAAGCTCTGGCAGCAGGGGCTCGACTGGCTACGCGCCGAGGGCGCCAATGTGCGCGAAATTTCGCTGCCGCACACGAAATATGCGCTGCCCGCCTATTATATCGTGGCGCCGGCCGAGGCCTCGTCCAACCTCGCCCGCTATGACGGCGTGAAGTATGGCCTGCGCGTCTCCGGCCGCGACATCACCGACATGTATGAGCTGACTCGCGCCGCCGGCTTCGGCCGCGAGGTGAAGCGGCGCATCATGATCGGCACCTATGTGTTGTCGGCCGGCTATTACGATGCCTATTACGTCAAGGCGCAGAAGGTGCGCACGCTGATTAAGCGCGATTTCGAGCTGGCCTTCGAGGCAGGGATCGACGCCATCCTCACGCCCGCTACGCCGTCCGCCGCCTTTGGGGTCGGCGATGAGGACATGAAGGCCGATCCGGTGAAGATGTACCTCAACGACGTGTTCACGGTGACCGTGAACATGGCGGGGCTGCCGGGCATCGCCGTGCCGGCGGGCAAGGACGATGCGGGCCTGCCGCTCGGGCTGCAGCTCATCGGCCGGCCGTTCGACGAGGAAACGCTGTTCGCCGCTGCCCGGGTGATCGAACGGAGCGCGGCGACCGACTTCTCGCCGAGCCCCTGGTGGTAACCGCGTTCAGGCTCTTAGCTTGATGCGCAACCGGATATTCACTATCTGCCGCCCATGCGTAAACTCAAACTCGTAGATCTACCGGCCCGTCCGGCATCTATCTTGCAAGGACCGAATGCCATGGCCGAGGATATTTTCTCCAGTCTCGACTGGTCGGCTCCGCCCAAGGATATGTCCAAGCCGCTGCAGGCGCTGTGGTGGGCCAAGAAGGGCGGCCTCCGGACCGGCCCCGAGTGGGAGCAGGCGCACGCCATCGTCCAGACGATGGAAGGCGTGTTCGAGTTCGACTGGGTCCACGCCCTGCTGCACTGGATCGAGGCCGATATGGGCAATGCCGATTACTGGTATCGCCGCGCCGGCCGCAAGCGCGCCACCGCCAGCGTTTCCGCCGAGTGGCAATACATCGCCGAAACCCTTTCCGGCATCGTCAAGCACTAACGAGGCATTCGCCTCGACTAGAGCATTTCACGTTCTGATTGCATCAGAACGTGAGCTCTAAGTTCTTGACTTGTCGCGTTTTCGTGGTTCGACGAGCTCACCATGAGGCCGGAAAAGTGGAACCACTTTTCCTGAAAACGCTCTAGGGCCAATCGACATTCAGGATTCACGCGGCGCTTGAGCGTTGATTCATTCCGTTCCGAGTTTGATGATTCGGAGCGGGATGATGCTTCAGCCGAAGCGCTATGAGTTGACCCAGGCGCAATGGGAGCGGATCGCTCCCTTGCTGCCAGGCAAGGTCTCTGATCCAGGCAGGACCGGCGGCG
>DASZUI010000148.1:0-2912 GCA_035547675.1 Devosia sp. | reverse complement strand
TCGCCCGAGGAGAGGTCGCCCATGATCGCCACTTCGCCATGGCTTTCGAGGTCGCCGGCGTGGTGGTAGTCGCGGGCGGAGATCATCTCCTCCTCGGCCACCGGCTCGAGATCGACCATGGCCATGTTGCAGCGGCTCTCGAAGCTGCCGTCCTCGTCGAGGACATAGGCGATGCCGCCCGACATGCCGGCCGCGAAATTGCGGCCGGTCCGGCCGAGGACGACGACGATGCCGCCGGTCATATATTCGCAGCCATGATCGCCCGTGCCCTCGACGACCGCGATGGCGCCGGAATTGCGGACGGCGAAGCGTTCGCCGGCGACGCCGCGGAAATAGCACTGGCCGGAGATGGCGCCATAAAGCGCCGTGTTGCCGATGATGATCGAATCCGATGCCGTGATCGCCGCATCCGGCGCCGGCCGGATGGAGATGCGGCCGCCGGAAATGCCCTTGGCGACATAGTCATTGGCTTCGCCGACAAGATCGAGCGACACGCCCGCCATCAGCCAGGCGCCGAAACTCTGGCCGCCGGTGCCCTTGAGCGAAATGGCGATGGTGTCGTCGGGCAGGCCCTGGGCGCCGTAGCGCCTGGCAACCTCGCCGGAGAGCATGGCGCCGGCCGAGCGGTCGGTATTGTGGATCACCTCCTCGATCCTGACCGGGGTGCCGTGTTCGAGGGCCGGCATGGCCTTTTCGATGAGGCGGCGGTCGAGGATGGTGTCGATCGGGTGGTTCTGCCTCTCGCTGTGATGGATGGCGACCCCCTCGGGGGCGACCGGCTTGTCGAATAGCCGGGTGAGGTCGAGGCCCTTGGCCTTCCAGTGTTCGATCGCCTGGGTCTGGTCCAGCATCTGCATCTGGCCGACCATCTCGTCGAACTTGCGGTAGCCGAGGGCGGCCATCAGCTCGCGCACTTCCTCGGCGACGAAGAAGAGGAAGTTGATGACGTGCTCGGGCTTGCCGGTGAAGCGCTTGCGGAGCACCGGGTCCTGGGTGGCGATGCCGACCGGGCAGGTGTTCAGATGGCACTTGCGCATCATGACGCAGCCGGCGGCGATCAGCGGGGCGGTGGTCATGCCGAATTCGTCGGCGCCGAGCAGGGCGCCGATGACCACGTCGCGGCCCGTGCGGATGCCGCCATCGACCTGCACGGCGATGCGGCCGCGGAGCTTGTTGGCGACGAGCGTCTGGTGGGTTTCGGCGAGGCCGATTTCCCACGGGCTGCCGGCATGCTTGAGCGAGGTCAAAGGCGAAGCGCCCGTGCCGCCCTCATAGCCCGAGATCGTCACATGGTCGGCGCGCGCCTTGGAGACGCCGGCGGCGACGGTGCCGACACCGACTTCCGAGACGAGTTTTACGCTCACCTGTCCGGCCGGGTTGACGTTCTTCAGGTCGAAGATGAGCTGGGCGAGGTCTTCGATCGAATAGATGTCGTGATGCGGCGGCGGCGAGATGAGGCCGACGCCCGGCGTCGAGTGGCGCACCGCGGCGATGGTCGCATCGACCTTGTGGCCGGGGAGCTGGCCGCCCTCACCGGGCTTGGCGCCCTGGGCCATCTTGATCTGCATCATGTCGGAATTGACCAGATATTCGGTGGTCACGCCGAAACGGCCCGAGGCGATCTGCTTGATGGCCGAGCGCATGGAATCGCCGTTGGGCATCGGCACGAAGCGGTCCGGCTCCTCGCCGCCCTCGCCGGTGTTCGACTTGCCGCCGATCCGGTTCATGGCGATGGCGAGCGTCGTATGCGCCTCGCGGCTGATCGAGCCATAGCTCATGGCGCCGGTGGCGAAGCGCTTGACGATTTCCGCCGCCGGCTCGACTTCCTCGAGCGGCACGGGGGCGCGGCCATCCTCCTCGGCCCCCTTGATGCGGAACAGCGAGCGGATGGTCAGGTACTTGTCCTCGACCTCGTTGACGAGGCGCGAGAACTCGCGGAAGCGGTCGCGGGCATTGCCGCGCACCGCATGCTGCAGCGCCGAGACGGTTTCCGAGCGCCAGACATGGGCTTCGCCGCGCATGCGCACGGCATAGTCGCCGCCGATGTCGAGCGCATCCTCGAGGACGGGCGAATTGCCGAAGGCATCCTTGTGGCGGCGGACGGTTTCCTCGGCGATTTCCCTGAGGCCGACGCCCTCGATGGTGGTCGCGGTGCCCGAGAAATACTTGTTCACGAAATCCGACGACAGGCCGACCGCGTCGAAAATCTGCGCGCCGCAATAGGACTGGTAGGTCGAGATGCCCATCTTGGCGGTGACCTTGAGGATGCCCTTGCCGATGGCCTTGATGTAGCGGTGGACGATCTCGTGCTCGTCGACTTCGCCCGGCAGGTAATCCTGCTTCATGGCGAGCAGGGTCTCGAAGGCGAGATAGGGGTTGATGGCTTCGGCGCCATAGCCCGCCAGCGCGCAGAAATGGTGGATTTCACGCGCATCGCCGGTTTCCACCACGAGGCCGACCGAGGTCCTGAGCCCCTTGCGGATCAGATGATGGTGGACGCCGGCCGTCGCCAGCAGCGAGGGGATCGCCACGCGGTCCGGCCCCATCAGGCGGTCGGAGAGGATGATGATATTGATGCCGGCATGGACGGCGAGCTCGGCGTCGGAGAAGAGCTGCTGCAGCGCCGGCTCCATCCCGTCCGCGCCTTCGGAGGCCGGATAGGTGATGTCGAGCGTCTTGGACTGGAACGGATTGGTTTCCATGGCGCCGATGGCGCGGATCTTCTCCAAATCCTCATTGGTCAGGATAGGCTGGCGCACTTCGAGGCGCTTGCGCTTGCCCTGGCCCTTGAGGTCGAGGATGTTCGGCCTGGGGCCGATGAAGCTGACGAGGCTCATCACCAGTTCCTCGCGGATCGAGTCGATCGGCGGGTTGGTGACCTGGGCGAAGTTCTGCTTGAAATAGGTGTAGAG
>DASZUI010000147.1:0-22964 GCA_035547675.1 Devosia sp. | reverse complement strand
CGCATCCGCAATCTCAAGGTGGGCGACGCCATTGCCAAGGACACCGAGATCGGGCCGGTGGTCGATCCGAGCCAGCTCAAGCAGGACACGGACTATATCGAGATCGGCAAGAACGAGGGCGCCAGGCTCGTCGTTGGTGGCGAGCTCGTGAAGCGCGACAATCCGGGCTATTTCCTGCAGCCGGCGCTGTTCACCGAGGTCCACAGCCAGATGCGCATCGCGCGTGAGGAAATCTTCGGGCCGGTGCTCGGCGTGATCCGGGTCAAGGATTACGAGGAAGCGCTGGCGACTGCCAACGACACGGAATTCGGTCTCTCGGCGGGGATCGTCACGACCTCGCTCAAATACGCCACGCATTTCAAGCGCAACGCGCAGGCCGGCATGGTGATGGTCAATGTGCCGACGGCGGGCGTCGATTTCCACGTGCCGTTCGGCGGCTCCAAGGGGTCGAGCTACGGCCCGCGCGAGCAGGGCAGATACGCCGCCGAATTCTTCACCACGGTCAAGACGAGCTACACGGCGGCGGGCTGAGGCACGGCCGCGCAATCATACCCGACGTCACCCCGGCGGAGGCCGGGGTCCAGCAATAGGCGCTGCGCTCGCTTCTGGATTCCGGCCTCCGCCGGAATGACGTCGGCGGTGTGCGCTGGGTAGCGCCCCGATTTGAGGGAGTTGATCCTGCCGCCCATGATCGAAAACCTCCACGCCTTCTTCGACCGCCATTCGGCCATCGTCGCGCCCGAGCTGCTGGGCGGGACGGTGCTTTATGACGGGGTGGGCGGGGTAATCGTGGAGGTCGAAGCCTATGATCCCTCGGACCCTGCGTCGCACTCCTTCCCCGGTCCGACACCACGCAACCAGGTGATGTTCGGGCCGCCGGCGCGGGCCTATGTCTATCGTTCCTACGGCATTCACTGGTGTCTGAATTTCGTCTGCGGCAATGCCGGCGCGGTCCTGATCCGCGCGATCGAACCTACGGAGGGGCTCGAAATCATGCGGCGGCGGCGCGGGCTCGAGCCGCGCGAGGCGCTGTGCTCGGGGCCGGGCAAGCTCTGCCAGGCGCTGGGCATTACCGGGGCGGACAACGGCAGGTCGCTCGCCGCGCCGCCCTTTTCGCTCAGGCTTCAGCCGGAGCAGCGGCCGTTCCTGGTGGGGCCGCGCATCGGCATCTCAAAGGCGGTCGATACGCCCTGGCGGTTCGGCGTGAGCGGCTCGCGCTTCCTCAGCCGGCGGTTTGCGGCAGGTTAGGACGCGGCCTTATCTGATCACCAGGACGGGAATGGGGGAGCGGGTCAGCACCTCGTTGGTCTGGCTGCCAAGGATGACGCGGCGGATGCCGCGCCGGCCATGCGAGGCCATGACGATCAGCTCGACGCCATTGGCTGCCGCATAGTCGAGGATGGCGTCGGCGGGGTACTGCCGGCTGATATAGGCGGTCTTGCAGGCCAGGCCCTCGGCCGAAGCGTCAGCACGGGCGGCCTCGAGGATGTCGTTGCCCGTCTTTTCGGCGGCGCGCTCATATTCGTCCGCGAGGGAGAAATCGGTCACCGCGAATCCGGCCGCATCAGCGCCCAGTGCCGTCCACGGCTCGGAGACCGTGATGACCGTGACCTCGGAACCGAGCGCCTTCGCGAGGGCGAAGCCCTGCGCGAGGCCCTTGCCGGCCAGTTCGGAGCCGTCTGTCGCGATCAATATCCGTTCGTACATGGTTTGCCTCCTGCTGCGATCCGCCAAGGATATAGCCGGCAATTTGCATTCGGCGTTTGAACCGAAACGCTTTTCGCTCGTTGTTTAACGGGAGGCTGTGGCCGCGGCAAACGGCGTTGCCCGGGCGCCACAGGGCGCCCGGCTTGATCTCAAAAAGCCGACCATGCTGTATAAAATTATATCGATTAGTATTAACAGGAGGTTAGCGTTTCACGCCCGGGGGGAAGTGCCTAGGTTCGTCCCCGGAACGATTTTTGAGTTGGGCCCTGTCCAGCCGTCCCCGTCGTGCATTCCGGCTGCCACCGGAATGAGGGGAGGAGCGGGGGTTGTACCGAGTCCACCGAATCAGTCGCTGCAATCACCAGCGGCGGCGATACGAACAAAGCAAATGGAGAAAAGCAATGGCCAGACTTCACGCCGTCAACACAAACCGCGAACAGTCCGCTAACGAAGTGGTCGCGCAGGCCACCGCAGCCAGCGCGGCGGGGGAAACCGATCGCCAGATCGCCGCCGCCGTGTCCGAAGCGCTGCAGAAGCCTTCGCCGGTGTTCAACACCCACAGCGCGGCTCTCGCCGGCGAGATCGCCGCCAAGGCGGAAAGCTACAAGGCAATGGTTGCCGAGATCGACGCCAAGCTCAACCTGCTGGAAGCCGAGCGTACCGATCTCATGCTCGCCTATTCGATGCTCAGCCACGCCATGAGCGCCCGCGAGACCCCCTCCGCCTGAGGGTTGCTCTCCGGGTATTAAAAAGCTTCGGCCGAGGCCGGGGCTTTTTCATCCCTGTCGTGCCGGGCCGCGCAGCATTCATGCTCGCGGCCCGCGGCGCTTTTCCAGCCTCCGCTTCATCGGCAGCTGCCGCTTGATCCGCCCGCCCATGGCAGGTAGGAACGCCTGTCGCTCCGCGTCGCCGTAGCGGCAGGGGCCTGTAGCTCAATGGTTAGAGCCGACCGCTCATAACGGTCTGGTTGCAGGTTCGAGTCCTGCCGGGCCCACCAATTCTCAATGACTTAGCCGATTTTCACCTGTGCATGCGGGTTCATTGGACTCGCCCGACTCGGCGTCCTGGTGAAGCCGGGATGGCGGCTTGCTGGCGCATGTGGTCGGGCGCCACGCACGCATGAATCCGCCCGCGGCGACGCCGGCGCGCTCGTCAGCTGTTAGAAAATTTTTTCTTAACGCTCAGTAATATCCGATCGACTTGCTGAACAAAGAAACGATCTTGCCGAATGTTTGTCAGCAAGATGGCGTTGCGCTGTCGTTAAGTAATACATCGGCACAACAACTGATTTCGGCGGCGGGTTTTCATTCCGAACCGAGGGTTGCGTTACCTCGGGGTGTCTGCCTATGGTCTCGTCCATCGACATGGACATTCTGCAATATATTCTCTCAAACGGGCCGCTGATTGCCAGCCGGACCGGGGAGCACATAGCTATTGTCGCCGTCGCCGTGGGGGTCGCCGTCCTCACCGGCGTGCCGATCGGCATTGCAATCAGCCAGCACAAGCGGTCGGCGGACGCGGTGCTCTACGCCGCCTCGATGATGATCACCGTTCCTTCCATCGCGCTGTTCGGGATCATGATCCCGGTCCTGTCCCTGATCGGGCAGGGGATCGGCTATCTGCCCGCGGTTATCGCGGTGCTGCTCTATTCGCAGCTGCCGATCATCCGGAACACCTATTCGGCGATGTCGAACATCGACCCCGCCCTCAGGGAAGCGGCGCGCGGGATGGGCCTGACCTCGCTGCAGAGATTGTGGCAGGTCGAGCTCCCCATCGCCTTGCCGGTCATCATGGCGGGCGTCAGGCAGGCCATGGTGATGAATATCGGGGTGGCGGCGATAGCCGCCTATATCGGGGCCGGCGGGCTGGGTGCGTTCATCACGCGCGGCATCAGCCAGACCGATCCCCGGCAGCTCGTCACGGGCGCGCTGGCGGTCAGCATACTCGCCGTTCTCGCCGACTTTGCGCTCCTGGGCCTGCAGCGGCTCGTGACCTCTCCCGGACTGCGGCAATAGGACCAGCATGATCAGACTAGAACAGGTCTCCAAGACCTTCCCCAGCACCACCGTGCCGGCGGTGGACCGCGTGACCCTCGAAGTGCCGGAAGGCGAAATCTGCGTGCTGCTCGGCCCTTCGGGCTGCGGCAAGACCACGACCATGAAGATGGTGAACCGCCTGATCGAGCCGAGCTCGGGGGAGATCTTCATCAACGGCCGCAGCACGGCTTCCTACGACCCTGTCGAGCTGAGGCGCGCCATCGGCTATGTCATCCAGCAGATTGGGCTCTTCCCCAACAAGACGGTCGAGCAGAATATCTGCCTCGTCCCCGACATTCTGGGTTGGGACGCCGCGAAATCGCGCGCCCGGGCGGCGGAACTGCTGGAGATGGCGGGGCTCGAGCCGGCCACCTTCCTCAGGCGCTATCCCAAGGAGCTGTCGGGCGGCCAGCAGCAGCGCGTGGGGGTGCTGCGCGCCATCGCCGCCGATCCTCCGGTGCTGCTGATGGACGAACCGTTCGGCGCGATCGATCCGATCAACCGAACGTCCATCCAGGACGAATTCCTGCGCATGCAGAAGCAGATCAAGAAGACGGTGCTCTTCGTCAGCCACGATATCGACGAGGCCGTGAAGATGGCCGACCGCATCGCCATTTTCCGCGAGGGAAGGCTCGTCCAGTACGACACGCCGGACAATATTCTCGCCCATCCGGCCGACAACTTCGTCTCGGATTTCGTCGGCGGCGACCGGACGCTGAAGCGGCTCCAGCTCATCACGGTGGGGGACGCCATCCAGCCCGATGCGCCTCGCGTGCGGGCCGAGGATTCGCTCGAAAGGGCGGTGCAGCTCATGGAGCAGCACGGGCATCAATCGATCGTCATGGTCGGTCCGCGCGGCCGGGCCCGCGGCTATGTCGAACTGGCGCAGGTACGGGGCCTCAAGGGAACGGTCGGCAAGAACTACGAGGCGCTGCCGACCACGATACGGCCCAATGAGAACCTGCGCACGGCCGTTTCGACCATGTTCCGGCATGACATGTCCTGGCTCGCCTGCGTCGACGAAAACGGCGTGTTCAAGGGGTATGTGACGCTGCGCAGCGTCCGGAGCCTGCTGGCCGAGACGTATCGCGATGCCTGAGGCGGCCCTCATGGACGGATTTGCGCGCTTCTGGCGCAACGGGCTGATGCTCGCCGTGTTCGTCCTGGGCGCCTGGGCGTGGGCGAGCGGCCTGCTGCCCGCGATGGCGGACAATTGGGACGACATCACCTATCTGGGCCAGCAGCATGTGCAGCTCGCCGCGCTTTCGGGGGCGATCGCCATCATCGTCGGCGTCCCGCTCGGCGTGGTGCTGACGCGGCCGCGCTTTGCGCGCTTCGGGGATGTGGCGCTGCAGGTGCTCAATATCGGGGCGACGATCCCGACGCTGGCCGTGCTGGCGCTCTCGATGAGCCTGCTCGGCATTGGCGACACGCCGGCGCTGTTCGGCCTGTTCGTGGCCTCGCTGCTCCCCATCGTCGCCAACACCATGGCCGGCATCAGGGCGGTGCCGCCGCATCTCAGGGAAGCGGCACGGGGCATGGGGCTCGCACCCCGCCAGGTCCTGTGGCAGGTCGAACTGCCCAATGCCCTGTTCGTCATCTTCGCCGGCATCCGTACGGCAATGGCCATCAATGTCGGCACGGTGCCGCTCGCCTATCTCATCGGCGGCGGCGGGCTGGGCGAACTGATCTTCACCGGCATCGACCTCAACGATTTCGGCACCATGCTTTCGGGCGCCGTGCCAACGGCGATCCTCGCCATCCTCGTCGATTTGCTGATCGCCCAGCTGCAGTTCTGGCTGGTGCCGCGTGGCGTCAACCCGCTGCGCTGAACCGGGCCGCCTCGCGGCCTTCCAACGACAGAGAGCAACAGGAGACAGACATGAAGAATATTTTCAGGATGGTGGCCATCGCGGCCATCGCGGCCACCAGCATCAGCGGGGCGCAGGCGGCCAAGCTCGTCGTCGGCGGCAAGAACTTCACCGAGCAGCTGATCATGGCCGAAATGACGTCGCAGCTCCTGCACCACGCCGGTTTCGACATCGACAAGAAGGACGGCATGGGCTCGCAGGTCGTGCGCGACGCGCAGGTCAATGGGCAGGTCGACGTCTATTGGGAATATACCGGCACCTCGCTCATCACCTACAACCACGTCAAGAAGCCGATGAACGCGGCCGACACCTACAAGACGGTGAAGGAACTCGACGCCAAGCAGGGCCTCACCTGGCTGAACCCGTCCAACGCCAACAACACCTATGCGCTCGCCGTACAGGCGTCGAACCCAAAGACGGACGGCCTCAAGACCTTGTCCGACCTGGCCGCGGCATGGAACCAGAAGGACAACCGGCCCGTCGTCGCAATCGAGGCAGAGTTCGGCGGGCGCCCGGACGGGCTGCCGGGACTGCAGAAGGAATACGGCTTCAAGGTCTCGCGCCGAGACACGCGCTCGATGGATGTGGGTCTCACCTACCAGGCGCTGAAGAACGGGCAGGTCGACGTTGCCGAGGTCTTCGCCACGGATGGACGCATCAAGGCTTTCAATTTCCGCGTGCTCAAGGACGACAAGGGATTCTTCCCGAACTACGCCTTGGCGCCGGTCGTGCGCACGGCCGTGTTGAAGGCGCATCCGGAAATCGAAAAGCCGCTCAATGATCTCTCGGCCAAGCTGTCGGATGCAGTGCTGCAGCGGCTGAACTCGGAAGTCGACGTCGACAAGAAGCCCATCGTCGATGTTGCCAAGGACTTCCTGACGACAAACGGCCTGCTCTGAGGGAAATCGGCCGAGTGGCAGTCGTTGCTATAGATACGCATGCGGTGGGAGCCCTTCGCGGAAAGGCGACCGATGCCTGATCCATCGGAGCGAAGGGCTCTGGCCGAACGTCACGTCGCAATGGGGCGCCAAATGGTCGAAGAACAGCGGGAAAAGCTTGCAAGGATAAGGGAGCGCGGCGGCGACACCTCGGATGCCGAGACGATGCTCGCCTTGTTCGAGAAGACCCTCGCGTTGTTCGAGGAGGACTTGGCTCTGATCCGTTCCGAAAAGAAGTAACCGTCCAGCCCCCAGGGGCTGGGCTGCCAGCGCTGGTGTCCCAGGCGCACAGTGCAGTAAGAAGACGAATATCGCGGCGTGCCGGCAGTCCGGGTTTGTCGGGCCGCGAGGAGGGAGCCAGCGGACGGCATGGTTATTTACGTCGATGCCGATGCCTGTCCGGTGAAGGAAGAAGTGGCCCGTGTCGCCTGGCGGCACGGGATTATTATTACCTATGTCGCCAATTCGGGGCTGCGGCCATCGCGCGATCCGATGATCCGCAACGTGCTGGTGCCGCAGGGAGCGGACGCGGCCGACGACTGGATCGTGGCGCATGTCGAGGCCGGCGATGTGGTGGTGACCGCCGACATCCCGCTGGCCCGGCGCTCGCTCGACAAGGGTGCCCTGGTGCTCGGTCCCACCGGGCGGCGGTTTGCACCCGATTCCATCGGCATGGCCCTCGCCATGCGCGAACTCAACCAGTATTTGCGCGAGACAGGCGCCAGCCGCGGCTTCAATGCCGGCTTCACGAGCAAGGACCGGAGCGCCTTTCTCCAGGCGCTCGACGAGGTGGTAGCGCGGGGGTAATCGCAGCGCTAGAGCATCGGCAGCCCAGGCTTTGCGCCTTCCCATTCATATATGTAGAACGCAAGGGGCTTGCCTCAAGGCCCGGCTCCTCCCTTAAAAGGCGCACTCCTGAACCAAGGAGTGCCGAAATGATCGATCATGCAGTTGTCATCGCGGGAGGCGGGCCCACGGGCCTGATGCTGGCGGGCGAGCTGGCCCTGGCGGGCGTTGACGTGGCCATCGTCGAGCGGCGCGCGACGAGCGAGGTGATCGGCTCCCGCGCCGGCGGGCTTCATGCCCGCACGCTCGAGCTTTTCGACCAGCGGGGCATCGCCGACCGCTTTCTGGCAGAAGGCCAGAAGGCCCAGGTTATCGGCTTTGCCGGCAAGGCGCTCGATATGAGCGATTTCCCGACCCGGTTTCCCTTCAGCCTTGGGCTCAGGCAGTCGCGGATCGAGCCCATCATGGCCGATTGGGTGGGCGAGCTCGGCGTGCCGATCTATCGCGGGCGCGAGGTGACGGGCTTCGCCAGCAATGACGAGGGGGTTGTGGTCGCCTTGAGCGACGGGTCGTCGCTCCGTGCGGCTTACCTGGTCGGATGCGATGGCGGGCGGAGTCTCGTGCGCCGGCTCGCCGGCATCGATTTCCCCGGGGAAGACGCAACGGTCAGCAACATCATCGCCAATGTCGAGCTGGCCGAAACGCCGGAATGGGGCATTCGCCACGACGAGGCCGGTATCCATTCGCTGGGCCGGCTCGACTACAGGATTGTCGACGGCCGGATCGTTTATGCCGAGACGAGGCCGGTCGGCGTGCTGGTAACCGAACGGGAGGTCAAGACCGGCGAGCCGACCCTGGAGCAGCTCAAGGCGGGCATGATCGCGGCCTTCGGCAGCGATTACGGTGTCCATAGCCCCACCTGGCTGTCGCGCTTCACCGATGCGACGCGGCAGGCCGCAAGCTACCGCCAGGGCCGGGTGCTGCTGGCGGGCGACGCGGCACATATCCATTACCCGGCGGGCGGGCAGGGCCTGAACATCGGCGTGCACGATGCCGTCAATCTCGGCTGGAAACTTGCGCAGGTCGTCAAAGGCACCGCGCCCGAGGGTTTGCTCGACAGCTATCATGCCGATCGGCACCCGGCAGACGCCCGGGTGCTGCAGGCAACCATGGCGGCCGGCATGCTGCAGCGGCCGGGAGCCCGGATCAAGGCGGTGCGTAGCGCGATGGCCGACCTGCTGGGGATCGACGAGGCGCGGAAGCGCTTCGCCGGCATGCTCAGCGGCCTCGACCTTCGCTACGACCTGGGCGAGGGCCATCCGCTGCTGGGCCGGCGCATGCCGGACCTCGATCTCGTGACGACAGCGGGTACGGTGCGGGTGTTCAGCCTGCTGCACCGGGCCCGGCCGGTCCTGATCCGTCTCGGCTCGGCGAGCGGGAGCGATTTGACGCCGTGGGCCGGCCGGTTGGAGCTGGTGGCGGCGAACTATGATGGATCGTGGGAGCTGCCGGTGGTGGGCGAGGTGCGGGCGCCGAGTGCGGTGCTGGTCCGGCCCGATGGCCACGTGGCCTGGGTCGGCGAGGGCGCCGATGACGGGCTTGGCGAAGCGCTCGCGCGCTGGTTCGGGCCGGCGAGCTAGGTCCTGCGGCACGCCGGGCGCAGACCGACGGCCTGCGCCCGGCTGGAGGGGGCTCCGGGGGACGCACCCGGGGCCCTCTCGTTCGTTTCGGTGAAGCTCGGCACTCGCCCGATCCATGCAGATCGGGTGGCTGTTCACCGGATGAAGTCCGCAGGTACCTGACGACTGCCGGGCCAAAGCAACCCCGGCGGGTCGGGGAGGTTAAGTCACCGCGCGGTGAAATCGACACCGCCAAAGGCAAGTAAACCTGACATTCATTTATGCCCCCGGCGGCCCGAGATGCGTCTCGTGAAATTATTGATCAAAACTTATGTACGTTGTCGTACATCGCCAAAGGTTAACTGTGGATTAACATGGTCTCTGTCTGGCTTGTGCCATGTATCGCATTAACTGTTCCGGCCGTGGGGAGCGAATTAGTCAGGGCGGCCAGGTGCACAACAGGGTTATCCTTGGGACCGGCGAGGACGCCCGCGCCTTCCTAGAGGCCCGTATGGACGTTCGGCCGATCGAGGCCGGGCAGGTGCTCTACGAGGAGGGAGAGGCCTTTGGCGAGGCGATCTTTCCGCATCTGGGCGTGATCTCGATCGTCGCCGAGATGCCGGACGGACGCAGTGTCGAGAAGGCGTCGATCGGCAATGAGGGCTTTGTCGGCTTCACCTATCTGATGGGCGGCGCCGGCGCGGTCGGCAAGGCGGTGGTGCAGATACCCGGCTACGCCTCCTTCATTTCCTTCGCCGATCTCGAGGTGGCGATGGCGGAGTTCTCCAGCGTGCGCGACGCCATGCTGCGTTACACCAGGACGCTCATCGTGCACCTGATGGAAACCGTCGTCTGCCATGGGCTGCACAGTGCCGAGCAGCGCATCTGCTCCTGGCTGCTGCACGCCGACGACCGCATGTTGGGCCGGGTTTTTCCGCTGACGCAGGAGGCGTTGTCACGGGTGCTGGGGCTGCGCCGCGCGACGGTGTCGGAAGTCTATTCCGATCTGGCCAGGGCAGGCCTCATTTCCTATTCGCGCGGGCTCGTCAGCATCGTCGACAAGCGCGGGCTGCGGCGCCGCGCCTGCCCGTGCTACGACCGGACCATAGCCGCGTCGCGGGCGGGGGAGGGCGGGCAGGGCGAGCAGCGGATGCGCAGCGGAAAAGGCTAGCTCGGCCGTTCACCGCCGATTATACCCGCGCATTGGTCCGCGTGGCTCAAAGGACCTTAGAGGCAAAAATGTCTGGCAATCCCAAAGTCACCTTCATCGGCGCGGGTTCGTCGGTGTTCATGAAGAACATCGCCGGCGACCTGCTACAGCGCCCGGCGCTGGCCGGGGCGCGTATCGCGCTGATGGACATCAACCCGACCCGCCTGGAAGAGAGCGCCGTCATCGCCGGCAAGCTGATCGAGACGCTGGGCGTGCCGGCGACGGTCGAAACCCATACCAATCAGCGCGAGGCGCTCGACGGGGCGCATTTCGTCGTCGTCTGCTTCCAGATCGGCGGCTACGAGCCCTCGACGGTGATCGATTTCGACGTGCCCAAGCGCTACGGCCTGCGCCAGACCATTGCCGATACGCTCGGCATTGGCGGGATCATGCGCGGCATCCGCACCGTGCCGCATCTGTGGAAGATCTGCGAGGACATGCTCGCAGTCTGCCCCGAGGCGGTGATGCTGCAATATGTGAACCCCATGGCCATCAATACCTGGGCGATCGCGGAGAAATATCCCGCGATCAAGCAGGTGGGGCTCTGCCACTCGGTGCAGGGCACGGCGATGGAATTGGCCAGGGACCTCGACATTCCTTACGAGGAAATCCGCTATCGCTCGGCCGGCATCAACCATATGGCGTTCTATCTGAACTTCGAGCATCGCCAGCCGGACGGGTCCTATCGCGACCTCTATCCCGATCTCATCCGCGCCTATCGCGAAGGCAGGGTGCCCAAGCCGGGCTGGAATCCGCGCTGCCCCAACAAGGTGCGCTATGAGATGCTGACGCGGCTCGGCTATTTCGTCACCGAAAGCAGCGAGCATTTCGCCGAATACACGCCCTATTTCATCAAGGAGGGGCGCGAGGATTTGATCGAGAAATTCGGCATTCCGCTCGACGAATATCCCAAGCGCTGCATCGAGCAGATCGAGCGCTGGAAGACCACGTCCGAGGAATATCGCCAGGCCAGCCGCATCGAGGTCAAGCAGTCGAAGGAATATGCCTCGGCGATCATGAACTCGGTGTGGACGGGCGAGCCCTCGGTCATCTACGGCAATGTGCAGAACAATGGCGTCATCACCTCGCTGCCCGACAAGGCGGCGGTCGAGGTGCCCTGCCTCGTCGACGCCTCGGGCATCCAGTCGACCTATATCGGCGATCTGCCGCCGCAGCTCACGGCGCTGATCCGCACCAATATCAATGTGCAGGAGCTGACGGTGGCGGCGCTGCTCGAGGAGAACAGGGAGCACATCTACCACGCCGCCATGATGGACCCGCATACGGCCGCCGAGCTCGACCTCGACCAGATCTGGCACCTCGTCGACGACCTGCTCGCCGCCCATGGCGACTGGCTGCCGGCATGGGCGCGGAGTCCGATCAAGACCGCGGCGGAGTAGCGCCGCCCGTTGCGAGGGTGGGGTCTGTGACCGGATTCCGGCTTTCGCCGGAATGACGTCGGGGGACGAGGGCGTGCCAAATGCACCATGTCCTTCCGGCGAAGGCCGGAATCCGGCAGCAGACGCGGCCCATTCAAGCTTGCCTGTTTCGCTCCCGCATGCGGTTGACCTCGGGGGAGGCAGCGGCGACATTGGGGTGATGATCCGCGTTGCCTCCTACAACATCCAGAAAAGCATCGGTACGGATTTCCGCCGGCGGCCCGGGCGCATTCTCGAGGTGCTGGTGGAGCTCGATGCCGACGTCGTGGCGCTGCAGGAAGTGGACCGGCGCTTCGGCGAGCGCGTGACCTCGCTGTCGCCGGAGGCGATCGCGGCGGCGACGGGCTACCGGCCGATCGTTTTCGGCGTGAGGCCGCACAGCCTAGGCTGGCACGGCAATACGCTGCTGATCCGCAACGGCATCGAGGTGCTGGCGCGCAAGACGCTGGATTTGCCCCGGCTCGAGCCGCGCGGCGCGGTACTCGCCGATCTCAGTGTCGAGGGGCAACCGATCCGCGTCGTGGGGATGCATCTGGGCCTGCTTGGATTGTGGCGGAAGCGGCAGGCAGAGGCAGTGCTCGGTCATATCGAGGCGCTGGAAGAGCCGCTGCCCACCATCATCATGGGCGATCTCAACGAGTGGAGCGTCAATGGCGGGCCGCTCAGGCATTTCGCGCGCGACCACCATGTCAGCGAGCCGGGGCCCAGCTACCCCTCGGTGCATCCGGTGTTCGGTTTCGACCGGATCATCGCCAGCCCCGACCTCAGCATCGAGAAGACGGGCGTGCACTGCAGCGAGATGGCGCGCATCGCCTCAGACCATCTGCCGGTCTGGGCCAATCTCAATCTTAATGGCGCCGCCGGGCTCGCCTAGAGCATTCACGTTCTGATTGCATCAGAACCTGAGCTCTAAGTTCTTGAGTTGTCGCGTTTTCGTGGTTCGACAAGCTCACCATGAGGCCGGAAAAGTGGAACCACTTTTCCTGAAAACGCTCTAGACGTTTTCCGGGCTTTAATCCAGCAGGCCGTGCCGGATGACCTCGGCGATGGTGTGGGTGCGGTTGCGGGTGCCCAGCTTGTCGGCGACGTTGTCGACATGCTGGTTGACCGTGCGGGGCGACATGCCGAGCTTTTCGGCGATCTGGGCGGAGGTCAGACCTTCGGCCGACAGCGCCATCACCTGCTTCTCGCGCGCGGTCAGTGCGCCGTGGCGGGGGCGGAAGCCGAGATTCTTCAGCGCGCGCAGCTGCACGAAAAGGTTGATCGAGATGATCTGCAACGCCGTCGAGCGCGACGGTATGAGCTCGACGATGCCGGAATAGGCAACCGTCCCGATCAGGGCGTGATCGTCGCGCACCGGCACGACGGTGACATCGATCAGGTCGAGGTCTTCCATCATGGCGATTTCCTGCGCCGGGCGCCCGGTGAGCCGGCTGCGGTCGAGCAGCACGACAGGCTCGGTTTCGTAGCGCTGCAGCACGTCCTGGGGGA
Organism: Devosia sp.; assembly: GCA_035547675.1. GTDB lineage: Bacteria > Pseudomonadota > Alphaproteobacteria > Rhizobiales > Devosiaceae > DASZTU01. The sequence goes on along the minus strand of DASZUI010000147.1, from coordinate 9,867 downwards.
CGTTGTAGAGGCTACGCAGATGATGCTTCTCGTACCATTCGACCCGGCCGCCATGCGTATCCAGCATCAGGTGCATGGCGGGCGGCGATTTCTGGTATTCGACCACCGTAGCCTGCCGATAGCCGAATTCGTCGGCGATGTCGCGCATTACCGGCAGCGCGTCCGCTTCGGTGCGGATGAGCCGGATGCGCTCGATATAGCGCTCAAAGAGAGTCAGCATGCGCAGTTCCCCCGGACGATGCTGCATTCCCAAGGCCGACGCCTGTTCCCGAACGCAAGGCTAGCTGGTCCGTTGCCATAAGTCAGCGCCGGTATCCCGATAAATCCCAATGTTATTTTTATCGATCAGCTCGGGCGAGGAGCGGTGTTCTCCACGTTACATATCGCGACGGGAAATTTCGCGATCGTACATTTCACGACGATATTGCTCACGATTTTCAATAGCTTACGGCTGCTATATGGGGAGCCTCGGCAGTTGTGGTGGGTGTGCAAGTGGCTCTGCCACCTTGCCGCGACTGCCATCCAGCACACGGGCCTGCCGGGGTTTTGAAGATGTTTGCGTTATCAGCCGGCCAAGCCCGTGGCACCGAAAAAGGCGACGGCCGACGCGGCGTTATTGTGCGTCGGCCAGCCGCGCCGCCGCCCTCATTGACGGTGCGCCAGCCGGTCGAGCCCGAGGTGCAGGTGGTCTATCTGGACGAGCTTGCCGAAAGCCCCGATGGCGGCGACGGCCTGCAGGTAGTCTTCTCCCGCTAGCCTCCTTCCGTCTCCGGCGAGCACCGGGTTTGCTCCCTTCAACCGGAATGGGTCGGACCCTAGAGCATTTCACGTTCTGATTGCATCAGAACGCGAGCTCCAAGTCCTTGAGTTGTCGCCTTTTTCGAACCGGAAAACTGGAACCACTTTTCCTGAAAACGCTCTAGGGCAGGCGCTTCAGGCGCTCGGCCAGCAGCCGGTAGAAGCCGTCGGAATCGGCGGAGCGGAGATAGAGGCAGTTCTTTTCCCGGTCGGTGACACCCCAGTAATCGGCAACCGTCATGCCGATGGTGAGTTCGCTTGCCGTCTCGATCGAGACATTGATGTGGCGGCCCTGGAACAGCTCGGGCTGCAGCAGGTAGGCGATGACGCAGGGATCGTGCAGGGGCGCGCCGGGCCAGCCATATTTGCCGAGGTCGAAGCGCTCGGAAAATTCCAGCATCTGGGTGACGGCGAGGCTCGCGCGATTGCCGTTGGCCTTGATGGCGGCGATGCGCTCCCCGGTGGCCAGCACCTGATGGGTCACGTCGAGCGGCACCATGACGATCTCGACGCCGGAGCGCATGACGACATCGGCGGCTTCGGGATCGACATAAATGTTGAATTCGGCGGCGGGCGTGATGTTGCCGACCTCGAAATAGGCGCCGCCCATCATCACGATCTTCTTGATGCGGCCGGCGATCTCGGGCGCCTTGATCAGGGCGAGGGCGATATTGGTGAGCGGGCCGAGCGTGCAGAGCGTCACCGAACCCGCCGGCTCGCGCTTCAGCGTTTCGATGATGAAATCGACGCCGTGTTGCGGCTGCAGGCGAATCTGCGGATCGGGCAGGCTGGGACCGTCGAGGCCGGTCTCGCCATGCACATGCTCGGCGGTAACCAGCATGCGCTTGATCGGCCGCTCGCAGCCGGCAAAGACGGGGATGCCGGTCCGGCCGGAGAGTTCGACCACTTTCAGCGCATTGCGCGCGTTCTGGGCGAGGCTCACATTGCCGGCAACGGCGACGATGCCGAGGACATCGATTTCCTCGGGCGAAGCGAGGGCGAGCAGGATGGCCACGGCGTCGTCCTGGCCCGGGTCGGTATCGATGATGATCTTGTTCTTCACTGGAGTCCCTGTCGCATAGAGATGGCGCGCGGCACCTTATAGTGCCGCTCCCCACGAGCGTCGATGGAGCGGAAAACCCGCCGATGGCGTTTCACCGCCGGCTTCGGCCGGGCTGGCTCGGGCTTCATCTGCCCGCGTTATTTGTTTCCGAGTGTATGTGACATTTTTCTGAATAGTTTCTTCCAGTCACTTTTTTCTGAGTTGAGCGGCGGCAGAGCAAAGCCGATTTTTGTCACATAGATTTATTTGTGGGTCGGGGATGAACGCATTGCAGCATGTCGCGCCGAATGTCGGCGAAGCCTGGGTGCTGCTTTCGCGTGGCGATTATGCTGGAGCCGCACAGCTTTCCGGCCGCGTGCTGCGGCAGGACCCTGGCGACGTTTCGGCCCTCTGCTGCAACGCGGTGAGCAATTGGCAGCTCGGCGGCGACATACAGGCGAGTCTGGCGCAGATGCGGCGCGCGGTCGAGATGGCGCCGAATGTCGCCTCGGTCCGGCATAATTTTGCGACCATCCTCGCCTCGAACGGCGAGATCGGGCTGGCCTGCGAGAATTTCCGCCGGGCCATCGACCTCAAACCCGACGATACCGAAGCCTTTTACGCGCTCACCCAGAACCACACCTTCCGGGAAGAGGAGCCGATCCTCGCCCATATGCTCGACCTTTATGCCAAGGGCGGGCTCAGCCGGTCGAAGCTCGAATTCCTTTGCTTCGGGCTGGCCCGGGCCCATGCCGATCTGGGGCGGTACGCGCGGGCCATGCATTTCTGCGTCGAGGCCAATTGGCTCGCCAACCGCCCCTATGATGCGGCCAAGCCCCGGGCCGAGCTGACGGAGCTGCGCCGGCTGACGATCTCGGGCGCGCTGCGCCATGTGGCGCCAGGGGCCGAGCAGAGCCGGGCGCCGCTCTTCATCGTCGGCATGCCCCGCTCCGGCACGACGCTGGTCGAGACGATCCTGGCGCGGCACCCGGAGGTTCATGCAGGCGGCGAGATGCTGCACATGTTGGACGTCGAGCAGGCGCTGCTGGCCTGGGCCAGGGAGAATCGCGGGCTCAAGGGCGGGCCGCACGAAATGCTGCGCGTCATTCCGCCCGACTATTTCACGGCCAATGCCGAGGCGGTGCTGAAGCGGGTGTCGGCTGCCGCCGGGCGGCCGTTCAAGGTGTTCACCGATAAGCTGCCGGAAAACAGCCAGCGGCTGGGACTCATCGCCAAGGTGTTTCCCAATGCGCGGGTGATCCATGTGCGCCGGCATCCGCTCGATTGTTGCATTTCCAATTTTTTCCAGCGTTTCGCGCTAGGGCACGGCTTTGCCTTCCGGCAGGACCTCTTGGGCGAGCGCTATCGGCAGGTGGCCGAGACGATGCAGCTCTGGAAGCGCTCGATCGACCTGCCGATCCTGGATGTCAGCTACGAGGCGCTGGTGTCCGATCCCGACCCCAATATCAGGCGGATCGTGGCCTTCGCCGGGCTCGACTGGGATGCCGCGTGCCTCACGCCGGAAAAGGCCAATCGCACGATCCTGACAGCCAGCCAGTACCAGGTGAAGCAGCCGATCAACCGCAATTCGGTGGATCGCTGGCGGGTTTACCAGGAGTGGATCGGTCCGCTGATCGAGGCGCTGGGCGGGCTCGAGCAGATCGAGGCCGAGGCGCGGGAAATCGCGGCCGCGGCGGCGAAGTAGCGCCGGCTGACAATCCCTCCCCTGGCAGGAACCGGCCCCCGAGGGCCGGCGTTTTCTTGCCGCAAGAGGAGGGGACATGGCCGCATCGCGGGACTCCAGCCGCTATCTTTCCGGCGACAGCAGCCGTTTGGAAATCACCCGTTTCGAGACGATCCTGAGCAATGCCGCCCGGATGGCGATGACCTTCACGGGCTGCGTGGTGCTGGTCGTGGTGCTGGTGCTGATTCAGGAGGTGGCTTCGCCGGTGCTGCTGGCGATCATCATCGGATTCATGTTCGGGCCGTTCGCGGATGCGTGCGAGAAGCGGGGCATACCGCCCGGGCTCTCGGCGGCGCTGGTCGTGCTGTTGCTGGTGGGCGTCATCACCATTGCCGTGCTGGTGCTGGCGGTGCCGCTGTCACAATGGGTGGCCAAGGCGCCCGACATCTGGACCAAGCTGCAGCAGCGGCTGGCGACGTTGAAGGACCCGCTGGATTCGCTCGCCTCGCTGCAGGGCCAGGTGACTTCCATCTTCGGCGGCCCGGCCGCCATGTCGGTCCGGGTGACCGATAACAGCGCGGTGACACGGCTGGCGCTGATTGCGCCGGCGATCGGGGCGCAGGCGCTGCTGTGCCTTGCGAGCCTTTACTTCTTCGTCGCCACCCGGCACCGGATGCGCGTGTCGCTGCTGTCGCTCTGCGTCAGCCGGCGGATGCGCTGGCGCGCCGCCCATGTTTTCGGCGACATCGAGGAGAAGGTGTCCCGCTTCCTGATCTCGGTGACGATCCTCAATTTCTGCCTGGGCGTCGCCGTGGCGCTGGCGATGTGGGCGGTCGGCATGCCCTCGCCGATCCTCTGGGGCGCGCTCGCCATGATCCTCAACTACACGCCCTATATCGGGCAGGCGGTGATGGTGGCCATCCTGTTCTCGGTAGCCATCGGTACGCAGGCCACGTGGACGGCGATCATGGCGCCGGTCGGCTCGTATCTGGTGCTCGCTTTCATCGAGGGCCAGTTCGTGACGCCGCAGGTGCTGGGGCATCGCATGACCATCAATCCCTTCGTCATCCTGCTCTCCACCACGTTCTGGCTCTGGGCCTGGGGGCCGGTGGGCGGGTTCGTTTCCGTGCCCTCGCTGCTCATCCTGCAGTCGGTGCTCGAACATATTCTGCCGGGACCGGAATTCGTGCCTCGCCGCCGCGTCCGCCGGCTGCCCGGCATGACCGACAAGGACGTGATTCTGGCCAATGCGGCGCAGGCGGTTCGCGAGCGCGCCAAGCAGGCCGAGGCCGAAGAAAAGGCCGCGGCAGTCTGATTTCCGCGGCCGGATAGTTTATTTCTGAAATATTTCCATTGGTGTCTACCGATCACGCCGTTCTGACTTGAGGGCAGGCGCGGCGCAGCCGATCTTGCGGCGAAATCGTCTTTCCATGTTTAAGGAATTGGCCGTTGCAGCATGTTGTGCCGAGCGTCCAGGAGGCTTGGGCGCGCTTCAATCAGGGCGATCTGCAGGCGGCGGCGCAATTGTCGCGGCAATTGCTGGCGCGCAATCCCAACGAGGTGCCGGCGCTGATCTGCGCGGCGGTAAGCGAATGGGAGTTGGGTGGGGATGTCGGCCGCGCCATTACGGATGTGGAGCGCGCCATCGGGCTGGCGCCGACGCAGGGCTGGGTGTGGCACAATCTCGGCACACTGCTCGCCTCGGCCGGACGCCTCGAGGAGGCACGGGCGGCCTACCTCAAGGCGATCGAACTCAACCCCCGCGACGCGCAGGCCTTTTACGGGCTGAGCCAGAATATGAGGTTCACCGAGGAGAGCGCGCTGGTTCGCCAGATGCTCGACCTCTATGCAAGCGGGGAGCTCGAGAAGCGGCAGCAGGAATTCATCTGCTTCGGGCTGGCCAAGGTCTATGCCGATTTGGGACGCGACCAGCGGGCGATGCACTTCTGCATCGAGGGCAATTGGCTGGCGCGGCGGCCCTATGACGCCGAGGCGGCGCGGGCCAACCTCGCCGAATTGCGGGCCATGGCAGAGGCCGACGCCTTCCGGCGCCTGCCAGCGGCCAAGCCGCGCGCCGGGGCGCGGCCGGTCTTCGTGGTCGGCATGCCGCGCTCGGGCACGACGCTGGTCGAGACCATCCTGTCGCGCCATCCCGAGGTGTTTGCCGGCGGGGAAATGAAGCACATTCCCGATGTCGAGCAGGCCCTCGCGGCCTGGGTCGGGCAGCAGGGCGTCGCCGCCGGACCCTATGAGATGCTCCGCCATGTGCCGGCGCCGTTTTTTACCCGCAACGCCGAGGCGGTGATGGCGCGGGTGCGGCGGGTGGTGGGCGAGACCCCTTTTTCGGTGTTCACCGACAAGCTGCCGGAGAACACGCAGCGGCTGGGGCTGATCTCGCGCCTTTTTCCGGACGCCCGCATCATCAGCATGCAGCGGCATCCGCTCGATTGCTGCCTCTCCATCCTCTTCCTGCATTTCCAGCGCGGCAATGGCTACGCCTTCCAGCAGACGCTGCTCGGGGAGCGCTACCGGCAGGTGGCCGAGACAATGGCGCTTTGGAAACAATCGCTCGACCTGCCGATCCTGGACGTCAGCTATGAGCGCCTCGTCAGCGACCCCGAGCCGGAAATCCGGCGCATCCTCGCCTTCGCCGGGCTCGACTGGCATCCGGACTGCCTGACACCGGAGCAGTCGCGGCGCACGGTGGGCACCGCCAACCAGTTCCAGGTGCGCCAGCCGATCAACCGATCCTCGATCGGCCGCTGGCGGCGCTATGAAGAGTGGCTGCAGCCCTTGATCGACGCGCTGGGCGGCATGGCCTGGATCGAGACCCAGCAGGGCGAGCCGCCGGCCTGACCTCGCGCCCCGGCAACCCGGCCGGCAGCGCGGCGTTGCTGGTTCATGGCAGGCGCGGCGCAATCGCAGTCCGGGGAGGAGGCCGACGAGCGGGCGCTTGGGGGGCTGGCGGCGATCTGGGCGGTTGCCGCGGAAATGGCGGTGATCTTCGGGCTCACGACGCTGCCGACGCCGCTCTATCGCGACTACGCGCGTGCCTTCGGCTTTCCGCAGCCGGTCGTGACGCTGATCTATGCCAGCTATGTGGTCGGCACGATCGGCTCGCTGCTCTTCGTCGGCCGGCTCTCCGACCAGATCGGCCGTCGCAAGGTGAGCCTCATGGGGGTCGGCGTGGCGCTTGCGGCGGCCCTGCTGTTCCTCTTTGCGACCGATCTGTGGCTGTTGTTCGCGGCGCGGTTCGTCACCGGCGTGTCCGTGGGACTGTGTTCGGGCACGGCGGTCGCCTGGATGCGCGAGGTGCATGGCGAGGGGCAGGGCAAGCCGGCAACGCTGTCCTCGGTTTCCGCCAATCTCTTCGGGCTGGGGTTCGGGCCGCTGCTGAGCGGCGTGCTCGCCGATTTCGCGCCATGGCCGCTGCGCCTGTCGTTCGCCGTCTATCTGGTGCCGCTGCTGGGACTCGCCGCCTCGGTGCTGCGGACGCGGGAGACGGTCGAGCATCGCAAGCCGGCCGAGCAGGCATCGCTCAAGCCGCGGCTCGGCGTGCCCCACGAATTGGTCGGCCGGTTCGTGGCGCCGGCGCTGATCTGCTTCGTGGTGTTTTCGCTGGTGGGGTTCTATTCGGCGATCGTGCCGCGGCTGATGGTGGAGCGGCTGTCGCTCGCGGCCCATTGGGCGACCGGCGGCCTGGTTTTCGGACTGTTCGCCGCCGCCATGCTCGCCGCGTGGTTCTGGCGGGATTTGGCCAGTCGGTACGCGATGCTCTGGGGCGCGGCGGCGATGCTGCCCGCGCTTGTGCTGCTCACCATCGCTCAGGCTGCCGGATCGCTTGTCGCGCTACTTGGGGCCACCCTGTTCGGCGGCATGGCGCAGGGGCTCGGCTATCGCGGGGTGCTCGAGGTGAGCAATCAGATGGCGCCGGCGGGACAGCGGGCCGAGCTGGTTTCGCTGCTGATCATCTGCGGCAATCTCGGGCTGGCGGTGCCGGTTCTGGGGGTCGGGGGCGTGTCGGTGCTGGCCGGCCCGGCGACGGCCAATCTGGTGTTCGCCGGGGTGATCGCGCTGTTCTCGCTGGTTGGCCTCGGCTTCGGCTTTTTCCGCGGAGAGGGCTCGGGCAAGCACCAGGGCAGCGCTTGACGCCGCCGGAACAGGATCGGCAAACTCATGCCTCAACCGAGCGGAGCGGGCATGAGCGGGGAGGCCATCAATCACGGCGTCGATCTCATCCAGATCGTCGGCCTCCTGGCGGCGGGCGTGGTGGCGGTGCCGATCTTCCGGCGCCTCGGCCTGGGCTCGGTGCTGGGCTATCTGGCTGCGGGACTGGCGGTAGGGCCGTTCGGGCTGAGGCTCGTCACCCAGCCGGAGGCGATCCTGCAGGTCGCTGAGTTGGGGGTGGTGCTGTTTCTGTTCATCATCGGGCTCGAAATGGAGCCGAGCCGGCTCTGGAGCCTCAGGCGTCAGATTTTCGGGCTCGGGCTGGTGCAGGTCGTTGCCTGCGGGGCGGTGCTGACGGGGGTGGGCATGGCCTTCGGCTTTGCGCCGCCGGTCGCCTTCGTGGCGGGCCTCGGCTTCGTTTTGACCTCGACGGCAGTCGTCATGCAATTGCTGGAGGAGCGCGGGGAACTGGCGACCGGGCCGGGCCAAAAGATCGTCTCTATCCTGCTGCTCGAGGATCTGTCGATCGTGCCGCTGCTGGCGATCGTGGCGCTCCTGGCGCCAGCGGGCGAGCAGGGGACGATCGAGCAGCGCTGGATCGGCATCGGCGTGGCGCTGGTTTCGGTGCTGGCGGTGGTGGCCGTGGGGCGCTGGGTGCTCAATCCGCTGTTCCGCATCCTCGCCAATGCCAAGGCGCGCGAGGTGATGACAGGGGCCGCGCTGCTGGTGGTGTTGGGGGCGGCGCTCATCATGCAATTGGGCGGATTGTCGATGGCGCTCGGGGCGTTCCTCGCCGGCGTGCTGCTCTCGACCTCCACGTTCCGGCACCAGCTCGAAGCCGATGTCGAACCGTTCCGGGGCTTGCTGCTCGGCCTGTTCTTCCTCGCCGTGGGCATGTCGCTCGATCTCCATGTGGTGGCCGAGGACTTGCCGGTCATCGTGCTGACGGTGATCGGCTACATGATCGCCAAGGCGCTGACGATCTTCGTGGTGGCGCGGCTGCTCGGGGCCGACAACCGGGCGGCGATCGAGCGGGCGGTACTGATGGCGCAGGGCGGCGAATTCGCCTTCGTGCTCTATTCGACCGCTGCGGCGACGGGGGTGATCGATGCGCCGCACAGTGCCATCTTCACGGCCACCGTCATCATTTCCATGGTGCTGACGCCATTCACCGTGCTCGGCCTGAGATTGCTGCCGAAGCCGGCGCCCTCGCTCGACGGCATCGAGGTCGCCGACGGGCTCAACGAGCGCGTGCTGGTGATCGGCTTCGGCCGCTTCGGGCAGATCGCGATCCAGCCCCTGCTGGCGCAGGGCTTCAAGCTCTCGATCATCGACAACGATACCGAGATGATTCGCGTCGCCGGGCGATTCGGCCGCAAGGTCTATTACGGCGACGGACGGCGGCTCGACGTGCTGCAGGCGGCGGGCGCCGGGACTGCCGAAATGATCATGGTGTGCGTGGATGACAAGGTGGCGGCGACCCGCATCGTCGAACTGATCCGCTCGGAATTCCCCATGGCCAAGATCATGGCGCGCGCCTTCGACCGCGGGCACGCTCTCGAACTGGTCAAGGCCGGGGTGGATTACCAGATCCGCGAGACGATCGAGTCGGCGCTGGTGTTCGGCGGCGAGGCGGTGCGGCTCATGGGCGGCACCGACGAGGCGGTCGCCGATGCCGTACAGCGGGTGCGCGACTTCGATGCCCGCCGTTTCGAGCTGCAGGTGCTCAACGGCGTCGGAGCGGGCCGCGACCTGCTCATCTCCAACGCCAACGAGCAGGCGCGGGAGCAGGGCCTGCCGGTGCAGCAGGAAGAAGAGGAAGCCGAGCCGCCGCGCAGCAACGAACCTGCGTCGTGAGGCGCCCTGTCCCCTCGCCCCTCTGGGGAGAGGGTTAGGGTGAGGGGAGCCACGCGCTCAGGTCGCACCAGCTGCTACCCCTCACCGGCCTGCCGGCCGCCCTCTCCCCAGAGGGCGAGGGCTCGTTCAATCTGACCCTACCCGCCCACCTCAAAACTCAGGCGGGCGAGGCCCGGGCTTTCAACTGCCGGCAAGCCGTGCGAGAGTGCGGCTTGAGGGGAATACATCGCCATGTCATCCAGGTTGCCCGATGCCGCAACAGCCGATCGTCTTCGATGCCCCCAAGCCCGAGCCGCGTGCGCATAGCGCCGAGGCGCTG
>DASZUI010000146.1:0-12205 GCA_035547675.1 Devosia sp. | reverse complement strand
AACACGATCGGCCGGTCGCCCACGATCCGCATCGCCTCGGCATAGAGCTCGACCTGCTCGGAAAGCCGCGGCAGCTTGGAGGCGATCATGAACTGCAATTCGGTGCGGAACAGCCCGACCCCCACCGCGCCGGTATCGTCCAGCATCGGCAGGTCCGCCACCAGCCCCGAATTGTGCAGCAGCGTCACCTCGACGCCGTCCTGCGTCACCGACGGCTTGGTCCTCAGTTCGAGATAATGCGCCCGCCGCTTGGCGGTGAGCCGCACCTTGTCCGCGTAGCTCTGCTCGATTTCGGGCGTGGGCCTCAGATGCACGACGCCGGCCGGCCCGTCGACGATGATGTCGTCGCCCGTCTCCGACATGGAGACGATCGAATCCGCCTGCCCCACTGCCACCAGCCCCAGCGAGCGCGCGATGATCGCCACATGCGAGATCGACGCGCCCTCCTCCAGCACGATGGCGCGCAGCTTGGAGCGGTCATATTCGAGCAGTTCCGCCGGGCCCATGTTCCGCGCCACCAGCACGGCATTTTCCGGCAGCTCCTTGAAGCGCATGCCGTTATGGTCGCCCGTCAGCACGCGCAGCAGCCGGTTGGCGAGGTCGTCGAGGTCGTGCAGCCGGTCGCGGAGATAGGGGTCGGTCTGCCGCTGCATGCGCGCGCGCGTGTCGTTCTGCACCCGCTCGACCGCCGCTTCCGCCGTCAGCCCGTTCTGCACCGCCTCGTTGAGCCGGTCCACCCAGCCGCGATCATAGGCGAACATGCGATAGCTCTCGAGGATCTCGCGATGATCCGACGAAGGCTGCATGTCGCCATGCTCGAGCATGTCGTCGATGGAGACGCGCATGGTGCGAATGGCGTCCGCCAGCCGGCGGGCTTCGGTATCGGTGTCCTCGGCAATGAAATTGGTCACCACCACGCGCGGGTCGTGCAGCACCACCTGCCCCAGCGCGATGCCATCGGTAAAGCTCACGCCCTGGAACATACGCGGCCGCCTCAGATCGATATCCGAGCCCGGTTTGATGAGATTGTCGAACTCCGACGTGGCAACCATCTCGGCCAGTATGGTGGCCGTGGTGAGCAGCGCCTCGGTTTCTTCCTCGCCATAGAGTCGGGCGTCACGATTCTGGACGACGAGCACGCCCAGAGTTTGGCCGGCCCGCAAGACCGGCACGCCGAGGAAGGAATGGAACGCCTCTTCGCCGGTTTCCGGGCGATAGGCGAAGGCGGGATGGGCGGTGGCGTTTTCGAGGCTCAGCGGCTCGGCTTCGGCCGCGATCAGGCCGACCAGCCCCTCGCCCAGCCTGAGCGTCGTCATATGGACCGATTCGGCCTTGAGCCCGCGCGTCGCGAACAGCTCGAGTGCCCCGTCGTCGCGCAATACGTAGAACGAGCAGACATCGGCCTGCATGTTGTCGGCGATCAGATTGACGATCTTGTCGAGCCGATCCTGCGAGCCCAGGGGCTCGGCCATGACCTCGCGCAATTGCCTGAGCAATACGCGCGGGCCGCTGATCGCTGTCGCCATAAGTCGCACCGGCAGGATGACTCCCGCCTCCCCTCTAACCCGGCAGGAGCCGCTTCCCAGCCGGCGAGCCGGGCGTCAGGCGTCCGGCTTGTCGAGCCCGTAATACGTATGCAGCGCCCGGACCGCAAGCTCGGCATATTGGTCGTCGATCAGCACCGACGTCTTGATCTCCGAGGTGGTGATCAGCTGGATGTTGATGCCCTTGTCGGCCAGCGCCTTGAACATCGAGGACGCAACGCCCGCATGCGAGCGCATGCCGACGCCCACCACCGACACCTTGGCGCCGCCCTTGGAGCCGGTGATCCGGCCATATTCGATGCGGTCGCCCGCCGCGGCTTCGAGCGTGCGGATCGCCTTGTCGTACTCGCTGTCGGGCACGGTGAAGGTGATGTCGGTGACCGAGCCGTCGTCCGAAATATTCTGCACGATCATGTCGACGACGATTGATTCGTCCGCCAGCGCGCCGAAGATCGCCGCCGCGACGCCCGGCTTGTCCTTGACGTCGCGCAGCGTGATCTTGGCTTCCGAGCGCGCCAGCGTGATGCCGGAGACGATCTGCTTTTCCATGATTTCTTCCTCATCGCAAACCAGCGTGCCCGGCACGCCCGGCATTCCGTCCGGGGCAATCTGCGGCGCATCGGGATCATCGAAAGTCGAGCGCACCACGAGCCGCACCTTCTGCGCCATGGCCAGCTCGACCGAGCGGATCATCAGCACCTTGGCCCCCAGCGAGGCCATTTCCAGCATTTCCTCGAAGGCGACCTTGTTCATCCGCTGCGCCTTGGCGGTGATGCGCGGATCGGTCGTATAGACCCCGTCGACATCGGTATAGATGTCGCAGCGGTCGGCCTTGACCGCCGCCGCCACGGCGACCGCCGACGTATCGGAGCCGCCGCGCCCCAGCGTGGTGATCCGGCCCTTGGACGAAATCCCCTGGAAGCCCGTCACCACCGGCACCATGCCCTCGGCGAGCCGCGCCATGAGGTTTTCCGGCGGAATATCGGCGATCCGCGCCGCCCCATGCGCGTCGTCGGTCAAGACCGGCACCTGCCAACCCTGGAACGAGCGCGACGAAATGCCGATTTCCGAAAGCACGATCGCCATCAGCCCGGCCGTGACGTTCTCGCCCGAGGCGACCACCGCATCATATTCGCGCGCATCGTGGAGCTTGCCGGCCTCGTTCACCCAGCCGACCAGCTCATTGGTCTTGCCCGACATGGCGGATACGACGACCACCACCTCGTTGCCGGCATCGACCTCGCGCTTCACATGGCGCGCCGCCTGGCGAATGCGCTCCACATTGGCGACCGAGGTGCCGCCAAACTTCATCACGATACGGGCCAAGATGTTCCCCGGACGAGGGCAGCCAAAACGCCGCCACTGCTTTGTTCTGGCGCGCGGACATGCCACAAAGGCGGCTGCCCCGCAACAGCCGGGTTAGCGAAGGGTTAGCACCATGACCGACACCACCATCAATGCCGAAGAAGTGGAAAAATTCGGCCGCATGGCCGAGGAGTGGTGGGACCCCGCCGGCAAGTTCAGGCCGATCCATAAATTCAATCCGGTCCGCCTCGCCTATATCCGCGAGCATGCGCTCGCCCATTTCGGCAAGGACGGCGCGCTGCGCCGGCCGCTCGAGGGCCTTTCCGTGCTCGACATCGGCTGCGGCGGCGGCCTGCTCTCCGAGCCGATGGCGCGGCTCGGCGCAAAGGTCACCGGCGCCGACGCCGCCGACCGCAACATTGCCGTCGCCCGGCTCCACGCCGCCCAGTCCGGCCTCGATATCGATTACCGCCTGGCCACCGCCGAGGCGCTGGCCGAGGCCGGCCAGACCTTCGACATCGTGCTCAACATGGAAGTGGCCGAGCACGTCGACAATGTGCCGCTTTATATGAAGAGCTGCGCCGCGCTCGTCGCCCCCGGCGGGCTGATCTTCACCGCCACCATCAACCGCACCCTGCGCGCCCTCGGCCTTGCCATCGGCATGGCCGAATATGTGCTGCGCTGGCTGCCGCGCGGCACGCATGACTACGAGAAATTCCTCACCCCCGAGGAAATCCGCGCGCTCCTCACCCGCAACGGACTGAAGATCGCCGATGAGACCGGCGTGGCCTTCCATCCTCTGGCGGACGAATGGCGCCTCTCCCCCGACATGGGGGTCAACTACATGGTGCTGGCGGAAAAGCCCTAGCGAGGGTCGGTGTGTGGAGCGGAAAGGCCCTAGCGAGGGTCGGTGTGTGCTCCTGGATTCCGGCCTTCGCCGGAATGACGAGCGGGCCAAGGGGCACGCGCGCGTCAACACCACGAGGTCATTCCGGCGAAGGCCGGAATCCAGAAACAAGTGCTGCGGCCGAAGTCGGGCTCCGGCCTCACCCCCGGCCGTTGGTAATCGCCGCCTCGTCCTCGTCGCTGAGCTGGATTCCCGCCGCCGCGACGTTTTCTTCGAGATGCGCCACCTTGCCGGTGCCGGGAATCGGCAGCATCACCGGCGAGCGCTTCAGCAGCCAGGCAAGCGCGATCTGCCCCGTGCTCGCCCTGTATTTGTCGGCGATGGCCTCGAGGGTCGCGGCCCCCACGGCCAGCGAGCCCGACCCGAGCGGCGCCCAGGGAATGAAGCCGATGGTGTGCTCCTCGCAATACTCCACGACGGCATCCGAGCCCCGCGCGGCCGGGCTGTAGCGGTTCTGTACGGTCACCACCTGGAAATAATTCTGCGCCTCCTCGATGTCCGCGACGCCCACCTCGCTCAGGCCGACATGCTTCACCAGCCCTTCCTTGCGGAACTCGCGGATCGCCTCGAACTGCTCCTGGCGCGGCACCTTGGTGTCGATGCGGTGGAGCTGCCAGAGCGGAATCTGCTCGAGCCCGAGCCGCTTGAGGCTGCCTTCGAGATTTTCGCGCAGATATTCCGGCCGGCCGTCCGGCGTCCATTGATCCGGCCCCCCGCGCCGGTGCCCGCCCTTGGTCGCGATCACCAGCCCCTCGGGATAGGGATGCAGCGCCTCCTTGATCAGCTCCTCGCTGACATGCGGGCCATAGGCTTCGGCGGTATCGATGAAATCGACCCCGAGATCCGGCAGCCGCTTCAGCGTGCGGATCGCCTCCGCCCGGTCGGCCGGCGGTCCCCATATGCCCTTGCCGGTAATGCGCATGGCCCCGAACCCGAGCCGGTTCACCTTGAGATCGCCGCCGATGGAAAAATGCCCGGCAAGCGCTGCGTTTGGCGTGGGCATGATGGACCTCCGATTTGGGGAAGATGGGAAACCCAATCTCTAGCAGGGGCGCGGGTTCCCCCGCCACCCGCCCGACGGGCAGCCCAAAAATTTGCGACCCGCACCGTTTGGGGGAAACGGGCGGGTCGCCGCTCACTGGGGGATGAGCGTAGGCAGGGTCACTAGAAGCACCCCCATAATGTGGAGGCGGGCAGAAAGGTTCCGCCCGTCCGATTTATTTTTTTCGGCGAATTTTCCGAAACCGGCTGGATCGAAAATGAATGCTGCAGCTCGTGATCCGCTTCGTTCGCCGGATTGCGCTCAGTGTTATGCTTCAGGCTGACGGCACGCGATCCAAGAAACCTGTGACCGCCGCGAGCTTTCCTTGCTCCAGCACGGCAAAATCCGTGCCCTCGATTGGTGCATCGACATAACCGCCGTCGGGCCCGAGGGCCCAGGAAAACCGCACCCGCCCGCCGAAGCCGTCCGGCTTGCCGGTGAGGCTGAAACGGAAATTGGGAAAGCGCGCCTGCACGCCGCCGATGAGCTCGTTGATCGCGGCAAGCCCGGCCACTTCGGCCATCGGATCGGCATAGCGGGCGTCCGCCGACCACCCCTGCTTGAGCAGCGCCGCGCGCCGCCCGGCGTCCGTCTCGTTCCAGACCGCGATGTAGCTCTCGGCAACCGCCTTTGCGTCGATCATTTTCGTCTCCATCGTTCCGTTCATCGAACGGCCCAAGGAAAAGCCGGATCGCGACGCCGGTCGATTACCCCCGAGGTAATGGACCCGGCGCGGTCCGGATTCTAGAACCGGGGCATGAGCACCACCCTGCCCATCGGCGAAAGACTGCGCGACTGGCGCCAACGGCGCCGGCTGAGCCAGCTCGAACTGGCGCTCGAAGCGGAAATCTCCGCCCGCCATCTGAGCTTCCTCGAAACTGGCCGCGCCAATCCCAGCCGCGACATGGTGCTGCGCCTGGCCGAACGGCTCGACGTCCCGCTGGGCGAGCGCAACAGCCTGCTGCTGGCCGCCGGCTTCGCCCCGAGCTTTCCCGATCCCTCCCTCGCCGATCCGGTACTGAAGCCCGTGCTCGACGGCATCAAGGCGCTGCTCAAGGCGCACGAGCCCTTCCCCGCGGTCGCTGTGGACCGCAAATGGGACCTCGTCGCCGCCAACGCCCCCATTGCGAGGCTGATCGAAAGCGCCGGGCCGCCTCAGGGCGAAACGGTCAATGTCATCCGGCTCAGCCTCCATCCGCAGGGCCTGGCACCGCGCATCCGCAATTATCACGAATGGCGCGGCCATCTGCTGCACCGGCTGCGCCGGCAATTCGCCGATACCGCCGATGCCGATCTCGGGGTGCTCATCGACGAGGTCGCCGCCTACCCTTCCCCGCCCGGCGCCACGGCGCAACGCACCCGGATCCACGACGCCATCGCCATCCCGCTGGTGCTCGACTCCCCCACCGGCCCGATGTCCTTCGTCAGCACCACCATGAGCTTCGGCGCGCCATCGCACCCGGCGCTGGCGGAATTGGCCATCGAGACGTTTTTGCCCGCCGACGCCGCAACCGCGGAGGCGCTGCGGATCGGCTAGGCCGGCGCGCGCTGCCCATGGTTCGAGGCTCGGCTACGCCTCGCACCTCACCACGAGGGGGTGGAAGCAAACTCCTCCTCATCCTGAGGTGGAATGACATCGTGAGTGTGGCGAGACGACGACGCCTCGTCTCCCTCCCCCTTGCGGGGAGGGGTCAGGGGTGGGGGTGCTTTCAGCAAACACTAGCGCGCGTTACTACCCCCACCCGGCTGCCGCCACCCTCCCCGCACGGGGGAGGGACGATAATGGCCAGCCCTTCTACTTACATCGAAAGGCCGGTCCAGCCGAATGGCTGGCGAATGGCTGGCTAGTTATGCTCTTCGGGCAGGTTCGGCAGCGGCATGAAATCGACGCCGTCCTCGATCAGGGCGGCGACTTCGTCGGGGGTCGCCTCGCCATAGATGCCGCGCGCCTCGACGTCCTTGAAATGGATTTTGCGCGCTTCCTCGGCGAATTTGTCGCCGACATAATCGGCCTCGCTCGTCACCTTGGTCCTGAGCGCGCGAAGCGCCTCGCGCAATTGCGCGTGCTCGGGATGACCGATGGAGAGGGAAACCTTTTCGCGCGACACGGCCTTGCTGACGGCCGGCGCCATCAGCGCCTTGTCCACCGAAGCCGACATGCAGATCGGGCAGGTCACGATGCCCCGCTTGTGCTGCTCGTCGAAGGCTTCCGCATTGCGGAACCAGGCTTCGAACTTGTGCGCGTTCTCGCAGACCAACGCGTAATGGATCACGGTATGTCGTCCTTTCGCCCGCTATACTGGGCGCTTATCGTTAACGCTTAGCGAAAAGGGCCGCGCATTGGCAAGCGCCGGCACCTTGCCGCGCGCCTCCGCCACCCGGTCGAGGTCGATATCGGCGACGAGCACGCCCGGCGCGTCGTCATCGAGCTGCGCGACGATCTCGCCCCAGGGATCGACCACCATGGAATGCCCCCAGGTGGCCCGGCCGTTCTGGTGCACCCCGCCCTGCGCCGCCGCGATGACATAGGAGCCCGTTTCGATGGCCCGCGCCCGCAGCAGGATTTCCCAATGCGCCTTGCCCGTGGCCGCGGTAAAGGCCGCCGGCACCGCCAGCACCTCGGCCCCGCCTTCCGCCAGCGCCCGGTAGAGTGCCGGAAAGCGCACGTCATAGCAGATGGAAAGCCCGAGCGGCATGCCGTCGGCAACCGTCACCACGGCTTGATCGCCCCCGGCATAGGTCGCGCTCTCGCGATAGGCGGCGAGCCCCGGCAGGGTCGCATCGAACAGGTGAATTTTGTCATAGGTGGCGACGGCCTGCCCGTCCGGCCCGAACACCACGCTCCGATTGGCGAAGCGGCCGTCGGGCAAGGCCACGGCAAGCGAGCCCAGATGCAGCGTCAGCCCGTATCGCCGCGCCATGCCGGCGACCCGCTGCAGCGGCGCGTTGTTCTCATAGGGTCCCGCCGCCCGCGACAGGCCTTCGCGGTTTTCCGCGAAGACCACCGTCACCTCGGGCGAGAGCGCATAGCTCGCGCCGCGCCCGGCCGCTTCGGCCGCCAAGGCCTCGAGCGCATCGAGATTGGCCTCGGGCTCGGTGCCCGACCGCATCTGCAGCGCCGCCACCCGGCGCACCCGGCTCATGCCAGCTCCATTTTCAGGCGAGCAGCGGATCGAGCTGGCCGCGCCGCTCGAGCGCCGCCATGTCGTCATAGCCGCCTACATGGGTCTCGCCGATGAAGATCTGCGGCACGGTCCGCCGGCCATGGGCGCGCTCGACCATGGCATCGCGCACTGACGGCTCGCTGGCATCGATTTCCTCGAACTCGACGCCCTTTTGCGTCAGCAGCGTCTTGGCCGCATGGCAATAGGGGCACCATGCGGTCGTGTAGATTTCAACCTTGGCCATCGGAAACTCCGTACATGTTCCAATTTATATGGTCACACGATTGGTGCGGGCAAGGTGGGCGGCTCTGCCTCGCCCGGCACCACGCGGGCGAAGCTGATCACATCCACTTGCGCGATTCCCGCCCGCTTGAGCGCCCGCGTCACCGCCTTCACCGTCGAGCCCGTCGTATAAACGTCGTCGACGATCACCACCGGCCTTCCCTTGGTCCGCCCCAGCACTTCGGGATGCGCCTTGAAGGCGCCCGCCACATTGCGGGCCCGCGCCTCCGCCGACAGCCCCACCTGCTGCCGCGTCGGCCGGGCGCGGCGTACCAGGGCGGGATCGACGTCGAGCCCGGTGAGCCGCGAGATCGCCCGCGCCAGCTCCAGCGACTGGTTGTAGCGCCGCCGCGCCTGCCGCAGCGGATGGAGCGGCACCGGCAGCAGCACCGGCTTGTCGCGCCAGAGCTCGGCCCCGGCCCCCGCCATCAGGCGTGCACAGAACCGGGCCAGCTCCGGCCGGTCGCCATATTTCATCCGCGCCACGATGCCGCGCGCCACATCGTTATAGATCACCGCCGCCCGCGCCCGCTCGAAAGGCGGCGGATCGGCGATGGCCTCGGCCGAGAGTGCCTCCGGCCCGAGCGATACCGCAAAGGGCAGGCCGAGCCGTGGACAGAGCGGCGCGGTGATGGCCCGCAATTGCTGGAAACAGGTCGGGCAAAGCGCATCCGCCTCCGCCACCGCCGCCTCGCAATTGAGGCAAAGCGGCGGATAAAGCAGGTCGAGCAGCAGCCGCCCGGCCTGCCGAACCACCCCGCCGCTTTTGACAAGCCCCCAAGCCCCGTCCATAGGCGGAGCTAATCCGAAATCGGCGTGCGCGGCAAACCCCCACCCGGCTGCCAGCTATGGCAAGGCCGTGCCGCATCGCTCCCTCCCCCTTGCGGGGAGGGATGCCGGCAGGCAGGGTGGGGGTGGCCACAAGCACGGCTTCTCGGCTAGACACCGTTCATGCCCGCCCCCCGCGTCTTCGACCATGCCCTGATCGCCCGGCATTTCGCGCGCCGGCCCGCGGATGCCGACGATTTCGTCACGCGCCTCGCCCTCAACGATCTCGCCGAGCGCCTGCTGGCGGTCAATCGCCGCTTCGAGCAGGCGCTGATCATGGCGCCCGATCCGCGCCCGCTGCCCGAAACCGGCACCAGCGCCATGGGTGGGTTCACCTTCGCCCGCGCCGGCACCGTCACCGCCCCCGAGGGTCTGCCGCTCGTCGACCCGGAGGCGCCGGAGCTCCCGGCGCGCGACTACGACCTGATCGTCTCGGTCTTCGACGGCCAGATCGTCGACGACATCATCGGCTTCCTCGCCCGGCTGCGGGCGCATCTCCGGCCCGACGGCCTGCTGCTCGCCGCATTGCTGGGCGGCGCGACATTGACCGAGCTGCGCCAGGCCTTCCTCGAAGCCGATGCCGAAATCTCCGGCGGCGCCACCGCCCGGGTCGCCCCCTTCGTGCAGCTCGGCGATGCCGGCGGCCTGCTGCAGCGCGCCGGCTTGAAACTGCCGGTGACCGATATTGAAACCCACAATGTCCGCTATCGCTCGCCCCTGGCGCTGATGCAGGAGCTCAAGGCGCTGGGCGCTTCCAATCCCCTGGCCGACCACCCGCCGCGGCCGGCCACGCGCGGCCTGCTGCTCGCCGCCTCCAATGCCTATGAAGCGATTGCCGGCGAGCCGGATGGCAAGGTGCGGGCCACGCTCGAAATCGTCTGGCTCTCCGGCTGGGCGGCGCATGAGAGCCAGCCCGAGCCGCTGAAGCCCGGCAGCGCCAGGATCAGCCTCCGCCAGGTGCTGGGCGACAAGTCCGGTCCTTAGCGCTGAGGCGGCGCCGTCAGTTGACGCTGGTGCTGCTCGCGGCGGCGTCCACCTTGTCGGAAACCGACTGGAACATGCCGCCGACATTGCCACCCACGGCCGAAATGGCCCCGATGATCACCAGCGCGACGAACGCGGCGATGAGCCCGTACTCGATCGCCGTGGCGCCCGACTCTTCGGCAGCGAACCCGGCCAGCATCCGTCTCATCCGCCCTCCTTCGGCCGCCACCGCGGCGCTAGAGTACTTGAGTTATCGCGTTTTCGAACCGGAAAAGTGGAACCACTTTTCCTGAAAACGCTCTAAAGCAAATCGCACAATGGCGCGATCAGCGGCTCGTCGGCGGGGGGCATCGGATAATCCCTCAGCGCCGCCGGCTTCACCCACTTGAGCGCCTGATGCTCCCGCGCAACCGGCGTTCCCTGCCACTTGCGGCAGACATAGAGTGGCATGAGGAGGTGAAAACTCTCGTAAGCATGGCTTACGAAACTCAACGGAGCCAGGCACGCCTCTTTGGTCTCGATGCCTAATTCTTCCTGAAGCTCGCGGATCAAAGCCGCTTCCGGCGTTTCGCCCGGCTCGACCTTGCCGCCGGGAAATTCCCAGAGTCCGGCCATGGCCTTTTCCGCCGGCCGCTGCGCGATGAGCACCCGCCGGTCGGCATCGACCAGCGCGCAGGCGACCACCAGCAGCAGCCTATTGCCGGACGTAGTGATAGTCATAGGCATGCTCGAAGCCGAGCGACCGATAGAGCCTCACCGCCGGAGCATTGTCCGCCAGCACCTGCAAGGCCGCCTGTCGCGCGCCGGCCTCATAGGTCCAGTTGAGCGCCGCCTGCATGACGGCCCGCCCGAGCCCCTGTCCGCGCCGGTCGGGCCGCACCACGACATTGTGGAAGCACCCGATGCCGCCCGAAACCACCGCCAGCGCCGCTGCCGCCGGCTCGCCCGCAGGATCGCGGATCAGCAGCCCCGCCTGCCGGCAGGCGATCAGCCCGACGAGCAGGTCCATGAGCTCGCGCGCCCGCTTGTCCATGCCGGCGAGATCGCCCACCGCCTCGAGCCAGTTACGGTCGGTCGCGTCATAGGCCCGGGCCTCGACCTCGGCAAAGGGCACGCCCAGCGTCATGGCGAGCACATGGCTGTCGCCCTCGCGCACAAAGCCCTGTCGGCCGAGTTCATCGGCCACCAGCGGACTGGTCAGCGGCGTGATGCGGAACACCGGCTCGCGCGAATTGAGGAGATAAAGGTCGACCATTCGCCCGATCCGCTCGGCGGCATTCTCGCCGTCTGCGGGATCGAGGAAATTCACCGAATTCGACCGGCGCGTATAGCCGCGCGCCAGCCGCGCGATCCATGTGCCGTCAATGGCCGAACTGATCGAGGGCCAGGAGGAGAGCATGGCCGTCTCGAGGCCGAGGATCGAAGGGGCCATGTCGCCGCCGGCGCTCAGCTGCGATAATCGCCGTTGATGGTGATATATCCATGCGTCAGGTCGCAGGTGTAGATCGTGGCCTTGCCATCCCCCAGCCCGAGCCCGACACGGATTTCCAGCTCGTCGCGCTTCATATAGGCGCTCGTCTCGGCCTCGTCATAATCCGGCGCGCGCTCGCCGTTACGCGCGACGACGATGTCGCCGAAGGCGATTTCGAGCCGGTCGCGGTCGGCCGGCTCCCCCGCCTTGCCCACCGCCATCACCACGCGCCCCCAATTGGCGTCCTCGCCGGCGATCGCCGTCTTGACCAGCGGCGAATTGGCGATCGAGCGCGCGATGGCCGTGGCGCTCTTGTCGGAAACCGCGCCCTCGACCGAAACGGCCACGAACTTGGTCGCGCCCTCGCCGTCGCGCACCACCTGCAGCGCCAGCTCGGTCAGCACGTCGCCGAGCGCCGCCGCGAAAGCCGCGAGACGCGGATCGGCGGCGTCGGTCAGCGGCGCCACCCCTGCCTTGCCGGTGGCAAACACCAGGCAGGTGTCCGACGTCGAAGTGTCGCTGTCGACCGTAATGGCATTGAAGCTCCGCTCGATCAGCGGCTGCAGCGCGCCCTGCAGCACGCCCGCCGCGATCGGCATGTCGGTGAACACGAAGGACAGCATGGTCGCCATGTCCGGCGCGATCATGCCGGAGCCCTTGGCGATGCCCGAAATGACC
>DASZUI010000145.1:0-15378 GCA_035547675.1 Devosia sp. | reverse complement strand
GTCGTCAAGGTCGAAACCTTCATCATCTCGATCCCCCGCGAAGTGCCCTATCTCGGGCCGTTGAAGCCGGGCGAGGCGATCAACGAGCGCGGCTATCTCGTCCGCAAGGGCAACCGGACGATCTATCCCTCGACCGACATGACGCTGCTGGTGAAGGTCACCGGCGAAAGCGGCCGCATCGGCTGGGGCGAGTGCTACGGCATCGTCGCGCCCGAGGCGACCCAGGCGATCATCGACGACGTGCTGGGCCCGGTCATCATCGGCCGCGACCCCGGCGACGTGGTGGTGATCCACGAAGACCTTTACGACCTCATGCGGGTGCGCGGCTTCTTCGGCGGCTACTACGTCGACGCGCTGGCCGGGCTCGACATCGCGCTCTGGGACCTGTTCGGCAAGGGCCTCGGCGTGCCGGTTTCGACCCTGCTCGGCGGGCGCCGCCACGCCACCATCCCGGCCTATGTGTCCGGCCTGCCCAAGGCGACGCTCAAGGAGCGGGTGGACCTCGCCGTCGAATGGGTCGGCAAGGGCTTTTCGGGCGTAAAGTTCGCCGCCGCCGTCTCGGACGAGGGCATCGTCGAGGAAATGGCGGCGCTGCGCGAGGCGCTGGGCCCCAAGGTCGATATCATGGTCGACCTGCACTGGAAGTTCGAGGCGGCCGAGGCCATCCGGCTGATCCGCCGGCTCGAGCCCTTCAACCTCTATTTCGTCGAAGCGCCCTGCCAGCCCGAGGACATGGAAGGGCAAGTCAAGGTGGCCCGCGCCATCGGCGTGCCGCTGGCGCTCGGCGAGGAATTGCGCACGACCTTCGAAGATCGCCCCCGCATCGAGGCGCGGGCGATGAGCATCGTACAGCCGGAAATGGGGCATGCCGGCCTGACGGAGTTCGTCGCCATCGGCCGGCTCGCCCAGACCTTCCACATGAAAGTGATCCCGCACGCCTCGATCAGCGTCGGCATCTTCACCGCCGCGAGCCTGCAGGCCGCCTCGGCGCTGGCGAACGTGCCCTATCACGAATACCAGCACTCGATCTTCGACCGGAACCTCGCCTTTACCGAGAGCGACATGGCTTGCGCCGCAGGCAGCTATGTCGTGCCGACGGGCGCCGGCGTCGGCGCCGAGCCGAAGGACTCGGTGTTCAACTTCATCCGTGGAGCCGGAGAGGCGAAAGGCGCGTCAACTCACGGCAGCCGAATCTGAGAGAATCCGGCTGCCCCTGCGCAAAGTGACCCGCCGCTGCGGATGTTCCTCCTTGGCCGCCTGGAAAATGGCCCGGGCAAGTTGCGCCGTCACCGCGCGCGCGAGCACCCGCTCGACCGTTTCGTGATCCTCCGGGCGCCAGAGCTCGATGAAGTAGGGGAGCGCTTCAGCGGGTCGGGAGCCTTCGGCAGTCCGTGTCATAGACAGGCCCCTGTCTAGTTCGCCGGACCGTTCCATCTGGAAACGAAGCTGTGCTTGTGCCGCAAGGTGACATAGCGGTCGGGATGCTCCCGCGTCGCGGCGTAATAGGCGGCATAGCCGATGCTCGCGTTTGCCGTCACGGCGAGCACCTGCTCGACGCTGCTCTTGGCGGCGTCCCAAAGCTCGACCCTGTAGGGGAGGTCGTCATGCTCGGCCGGCCCGAACTCTGGGGAAGCCTCGGTCCGGCTGCCGTCATCTGGATCGTTTTCCGGTGCAAAGCTGTACTGATAGCGATGGATGGGGGGCTCGAAGGCGTGGGCCGATGAATGGGTCATGCAAGAGAAGCCGGTTGATCTGCCTGGAGCGCGTACTTATGGTTGTTAGGTACACTTGAATAGACGGATGGTAGCACACAAGGCGAGTTCGACAATGCCTCCCAGCACGACCGCCGCCCCGCACCTTTCCGACACGCTTCGGCTCGAACTCTTCATCGATGCCGTAAGCGATTACGCCATCTGCACATTTGATGCGAACGGCTTCGTAACGAGCTGGAACGCCGGCGCCGAAAAGATCGAGGGCTATAGCGCAGCCGAAATTCTCGGCCAGCATTTTTCCCGCTTCTTCAGCCCCGAAGACCGATCGCAGGGCGTGCCCGGGAAAATTCTCGCCGAGGCGGCGGCAACCGGCCGGTACGAGGCCGAGGGCTGGCGTGTCCGGAAAGACGGCACCCGCTTCCGCGCGAGCGTCGTCCTGCAGCGGGTTGACGGCGAATCGGCCACCCCGATCGGATTTGCCCAGATTACCCGTGACATTACCGAGCGCGTTGCGGCACACGATGCGCTGCTTCGAAGCGAAAGGCAGTTCCGCATCCTGGTCGACGGGGTGGTCGACTACGCCATCTACATGCTCGATCCGAGCGGCGTGGTGAACAATTGGAATGCCGGGGCCGAGCGGCTCAAGGGCTATACCGCCGACGAGATCGTCGGGGAGCACTTTTCGAAATTCTATACGCCAGAGGATCGCGCCTCGGGAATGCCGGCCCGCGTTCTCGACACGGCGCGGCGGGAAGGCCGCTTCGAAGGCGAAGGATGGCGGGTGCGCAAGGACGGCAGCCGTTTCTGGGCGTCGGTCGTCGTCGATGCGATCCGGAATGAAGCCGGTGAGCTGGAAGGGTTCGCCAAGGTCACCCGCGACATCACCGAGCGCCGGGCGGCACACGAGGCGCTGCGTGAAAGCGAGCGCCAGTTCCGCCTGCTCGTGAGCGGCGTCACCGATTATGCCTTGTACATGCTCGATCCCAACGGGATTGTCACAAGCTGGAACGCCGGCGCCGAGCGCATCAAGGGCTACAGCGCCGACGAGATCGTCGGCCAGCATTTCTCGCGCTTCTACACGGAGCGCGACCGAGCCGCGGGCCTGCCCGCACGCGCGCTCTACGCCGCGATGCATGAGGGGCGCTTCGAGGCCGAAGGCTATCGTGTCCGCAAGGATGGCACGCTGTTCTGGGCAAACGCCGTGATCGATCCGATCCGCGACGAGAAGGGCGAATTGATCGGCTTCGCCAAGATCGTGCGGGACATCACCGAGCGCCGCAACGCCGAGATCGCGCTGCACCAGGAGCAGATGCAGCGCGCCCATGCCCAGAAGATGGACGCGCTGGGTCAGTTGGCCGGCAGCATTGTGCATGATTTCAACAATCTGCTGATGGTCGTCAGCGGCTATGTCCGGCGCATAAAAAAGACGGCCGACCTTGGCGCCGACGCCGTGCAGATGACGGAGGCCGTCGAGCTTGCGGTCGAGCGCGGCACGGCGCTCACGCGCCAACTGCTGGCCTTCTCGCGCAAGGAGCCGGCCCATGCCGACGTCGTGCAGCTGGCCGAGCAGGTCGAGGCCGTATGCACCATGGTCGGCGGCTCGCTCAGCGGCTCCGTGAGCCTCGTTGCGAGCATTGGCCGCGAAACCTGGCCGGTAAATGTCGAGCCCGGCGAACTCGACCTCAGCCTCATCAACCTGGTGTTCAATGCGCGCGACGCGATGCCCGATGGCGGCCTGATCACGATCACCGCGGAGAACCTGGAGCTGTCGCGCGGCCAGGTCGATGCCGATCTGCAAGGGGAATTTGTCGCACTGAGCGTGACCGATACCGGGTCGGGGATTTCGCCGGATATCCTCGGCAAGATCTTCGAGCCGTTCTTCACGACGAAAGGACCGGAGAAGGGGACCGGCCTCGGGCTCGCTCAGGTTTACGGCTTTGCCCAGCGGTCCGGCGGTGCGGCGACGGTCGCCAGCGAGCTGGGCAAAGGTACGACCGTCACACTCTATCTGCCCCGCGCCACCACGCCCCCTTCGACGGGAAGCGGGGAATTTGCCGCCACCAACGTCGTGCAGTTGAGGACGAAGTAGCTGCACGGCGGCGGCGAGTGTCCGAGCCGGCGCCGTTAAAGCCCGAACTCCCGCACGGTCTCCTGCAGGCAGTTGGCCAGCAGGGTGCCGCCGGTCGTCTCCGGCACGCCGGCGCGGACAGTCAGCCCGACGGCGCCGCGCGTTTCGCTGGTATCGACGGGAAGCACGCCCATCTCGCCGGTTTCCACATCGGGGGCAACGACGCCCTCGGAAATGACCCAAACCGCATCCGTATGCCGGACCATGGCGCGGCCGAAGGAATCGGAGACGGTTTCGATCTCGACCGGCAGGTCGCCGATGCCGTGGCTGATCAGGAAACGCTCGACGAAGGGACGGATCACCGATTCATGCGTCGGCAGCAGCACGGTAAAGTCGCGGATGCGGGCGAAATCGAAGCCGCGCGCCTTGAGCAGGGGGTGGCCGCGGCGTACGGCGAAGACCACCGGCTCCGTGTAAAGGTGTGAGAAGCTCAGCCCCGTCATCAGTTCGGGGGCTGCGAGGCGCCCGACCACGAGGTCGAGCTGGTCGAGGCGCAATTGCTCGAGCAGCACGACGTTTTCGCCCGAGACGACCTTGACCGGGCTGCCGGTCCTGAGCGCCAGGAATTTCTCCAGCGCCGCCGGCATGATCCGCGCCGAAACGGTCGGCAGGGCGCCGATGCGCAGCGGCTGGCCGGCATTGGTGCGCTCGCGCGCCACGCTGTCGATGCCGCGCTGGATGGCGGCCACGCTCGCGCCGGCGTGCTGGAGGAACACCTCGCCGAACCGGGTGATGCGGATGCCGCGCCCGTCGCGCTCGATCAGCGTGGCGCCGATGGCCGCCTCCAGCTCCCGCAATGTCTTGGTGACCGCCGGCTGGCTGACATGCAGCACCTCGGCGGCGCGGCCGACGCTCTTCTGCCGGGCCACTTCGATCAGCGTCCGCAAATGGCGAAACTTAATCGGGATATCGGCCATCTCATAACCTCCAGATTATGAGTAGCGTAGAAATTCTCATTTTACCAAACCAAATCGGTGTCGGATGGTACCCCTGAAGGCGGCGCAAAGTCGCCAAGGGAGGGGTGACATGACTCAGAACGGGCCCGGCCTCAGCCGCCGGAGTTTCATCGCATCGACCGCTGCCGCCGCAGGCGCGCTGGCCTTGGGCGCCGGCGCCGCAAGTCCGGCCCGGGCGGCCGACGGCACGATCAAGGTGGGCTTCATCAGCCCGCGCACCGGCTCGCTCGGCGGCTTCGGCGAAGGCGACGGCTATATCCTCGATCTCGCGCGCAAGACGCTCTCCAAGGGCTTCAAGGTCGGCGACAAGAGCTTCGACGTCACCATCATCGACCAGGACACTCAGTCCGATCCGTCCCGCGCCGGGCAGCTCGCCAAGGACCTGATCAACAATCAGGGCATCGACATGATGCTCACCACCTCGACGCCCGAGGTCGTGAACCCCGTCGCCGACGCCTGCGAAGCGGCCGGCGTGCCCTGCCTCGGCACGATCGTGCCCTGGGAGGCGTTCTATTTCGGCCGCGGCGCCAAGCCCGGCGCACCGTCGCCCTTCAAATGGACCTATTGCTTCAGCTTCGGGACGGGCACCTTCGCCAAGACCTATCTCAGCATGTGGCCGCAGATCGAGACCAACAAGAAGATCGGTGTCATGTACCCCAATGACGCGGACGGGAACGCCGTGCGCGGGGCGCTGATCCCGCTGCTGCAGAAGGGCGGCTACACCATCGTCGATCCGGGCCCGTACGAGGACGGCACCACCGACTATTCGGCGCAGATCCAGATGTTCAAGGATCAGGGCGTCGAGATTTTCAACACCTTCCCCATCCCACCGGACTTCGCGGCCTTCTGGCGCCAGGCGGCGCAGCAGGGGCTGACGCAGCAGATCAAGATCGCCCAGATCGCCAAGACCGGGCTGTTTCCGGGCGATATCGAAGCGGTGGGCGATCTCGGCGACAAGCTCGCGACGGCCGCTTATTGGCACTGGACCTTCCCCTACAAATCCTTGCTTACGGGCATCGACGCCATGGGGCTGGCGCAGGGCTACGAGGATACCGCCGGCAAGCAGCGCCAGCAGCAGCTCGGCGCCTCCATGGCCCTGCTCGACGCCGGTTTCGCGGCGCTTGGCGCATCGGGCAATCCGAACGACAAGGCCTCCGTCGCCAAGGCGCTGTCGACCCTTAATGTGACGACCATGGTCGGCAAGGTCGATTTCACCTCCGGGCCGGTCCCCAATGTGTCCGAGGCCCCGATCATCGGCGCGCAATGGGTCAAGGCCAAGGACGGCAGCAAATACCCGTTCGACCTCGTGATCACCGACAACGCGCCCGATCCGAACGTGCCGGTCGCGGCCAAGCTTCTGCCCTACAACGCCTGACGGAGGGGAGCGGAGGACCGCCATGCCCGCCGATATGCCGATCCTTGTGGCCGAGGGCCTGCAAAAGCGCTTCGGGGCGCTGGTGGTCCTCGACGGGGTCGGGCTTTCGATCGGGCAGGGCGAGGCGCTGGGCATTGTCGGCCCCAACGGGGCCGGCAAGACGACCCTGCTCTCGGTTCTGTCGGGGGCGCAGGCGCCCAATGCCGGCAGCATCCGTTTCAGGGGCGACGACGTGACGGCGTTGGGGGCGCCGTCACGCAGCCGCCGGGGTCTGGCGCGTACGCATCAGATTCCGCGGCCATTCCTGGGCATGACGGTGTTCGAGAATGTTCACGTCGCGGCGAGCCAGGCGGGAGGGGCGGTGCGCTCGGAAGCCTATGACGTCGCGACCGATGCGCTGGCGCTGTGCGGCATGCTGAAAATTGCCAACCGGCCGGCCGAGACGCTGGGCCTGCTCGACCGCAAGCGCCTCGAACTGGCCCGGGCCATGGCGACGCGACCATCCTTGCTGCTGCTGGACGAGATCGGCGGCGGCCTCACCAATGTCGAAGCCGACGAACTGGTGGGCGCCATCCGCGAATTGCGCCAGCGCGGCATTTCCATCGTCTGGATCGAACATATCGTCCATGTGCTGCTGCAGGTGGCCGAACGCCTGATCTGCATGGATGCCGGCAGGATCATCGCCGATGGCGAACCGCGCGCCGTGCTGGCCGATGCCGGGGTCGTCGCCGCCTATCTCGGAGGCGCGCCGGCATGAGCACGCTGTCGCTCCAGGGACTGAACCTCCATCACGGCCAGTTGCAGGCGGTCCGCGATCTCTCGCTTTCCGTCGCCGACGGCGAGGTCGTGGCCCTGGTCGGCGCCAATGGCGCCGGCAAGACCACGCTGCTCAGGGCCATTGCCGGCGCGCACCGGCCGAGCTCGGGGACCGTCGCGCTCGACGGCGTGGACGTGACCCACCTGCCGGCGCACCGGCGCGTCAATATGGGCATCGCCCTCGTGCCCGAGGGAAGGCGGCTCTTCGCCGAAATGACGGTGGAGGAAAACCTGCTGCTCGGGCGGATGTCGGGGCGCAGCGGCCCCTGGACGGTGGAGCGGGTGCTGGAAACCTTTCCCAATCTCGCGGCGCGCCGGCGGGCCCGGGCGGGCACGCTTTCGGGCGGCGAACAGCAGGCGACGGCGATCGGCCGCGCCCTGATGAGCAACCCCGCGGTCCTGCTGTTCGATGAGCTGTCGCTCGGCCTGTCGCCCGTCGCCGTGGAGCGGCTCTATGAATCGCTCAAATCGCTGATGCAGTCGGGAACGACGATCCTGCTGGTCGAGCAGGACCTCGGGCGCGCCATGCAGGCGGCGGGCAGGGTCGTCTGCATGCTCGAGGGCCGGATCGTGCTCGAGGGACCGACCGGCACGCTCAGCCGCCAGGAAGTTACCGACGCCTATTTCGGCCTCGCGCGCCATCGGGTGCCGGCATGATCAACACCATCATCCAGGGCGTGCTGCTGGGCGGCTACTACGCGTTGATCGCGGCGGGGCTGAGCTTCATGTTCTCGGTCATGCGCATCATCAATCTGGCGCATGGCAGTCTCGCCGTGCTCGCGGCCTATCTGCTGCTTTTCCTGGCGCAGAACTACCACATCTCGCCCTTTGTCGGCCTCCTCATCGTCCTGCCGCTGATGGCGGCCATCGGCTTCCTGCTGCAGCGGCTGGTGCTGGACCGGGCGCTGCGAGCGGGGCCGCTGGTACCGATCCTCGCGACATTCGGCCTCTCCATCGTCATCGACAATGTGCTGTTCGAGGTGTTCGGGGCGAATACCCGCTCGCTCGGTAATTTCATCGGCTCGCTGAGCTACAGCTCGATTGCGCTGCCCGGGAAAATCTATGTCGGCGTTCTGGCTGTCGGCACCTTCGCGCTGGCGGTCGTCGTGCTCGGCGGCCTGCAATTGTTCCTGAGCCTCACGCCTTATGGCCGCGCCATCCGGGCGACGGCCGAGGACCCGGATACGGCCGGCCTCGTCGGCATCAATGCGCGCCTGGCGACCGCCGTCGCATCCGCGATCGCGCTCTTTACGGTTGGGCTCGCCGGGGCGGCGCTCGGCATGCGCGGCACGTTCGATGCCTATGCGGGTGGCTCGCAGCTGCTTTTCGCCTTCGAGTCGGCGGTGATCGGCGGCACCGGCTCGGTCTGGGGGACCCTCATCGGCGGCATCGTGCTCGCGCTGGCGCAATCGATCGGCGCAACCATTTCGCCGCTCTGGTTTCTCCTCGCCGGACACGGCGTGTTCCTCGCCGTGCTCTTCGTGCGCATCGCGCTGGCCGGGGGCCTGCGCAATTTCATCCGGGGGGCCGCATGAACGCCCAGGGCTCGCTGCGCGTCGAGCGCTGGACTGTCGCCTCTCGCAGCGCCGTCGGCGTCGTCGTGCTCCTCGCGATCGTCGCCGCGATCGCCCCATCCTGGCTCGGGCCGGGGGCGATGGACCGGCTGACCATCCTCTTCGTCTACATCATCCTTGCGGCGATGTGGAATGCGCTCGCCGGCTATGCCGGGCTGGTCAGCGTCGGGCAGCAGCTCTTTCTGGGGCTTGGCGCCTATTTCACCATCAAGCTGGCCGATTGGGGCGTCAATCCGTTCCTCGCCATGGTGCTCGCCGCCGTGATCGTTGGCATCATCGCGGTGCCGCTGAGCTTCCCCATGCTGCGCCTCAGGGGCGGCGAATTCGCTATCGGCATGTGGGTGGTCTCGGAACTGGCGCACCTGCTGGTCAATCTCGATCCCCTGGTCAGGGGCGAGACGGGCACGTCGCTGATTTCGCTCAACGCCTTCGACGCGCCGCTGCGCCGCAACGTTATCTACTGGCTGGCGCTGGCGGCGCTGCTCGGCCTGCTCGGCGGGCTGTTCCTGCTGCTCAGGAGCCGTGTCGGGGCGGCCCTCCAGGCGATCCGCGACAATGAGGAGGCCGCCGCGTCCGTCGGCGTGCGGGTAACGGCAACCAAGCGGCTGATCTTCGTTCTCGTCGCCTTCGGCGTTGCGATGGCGGGAGCCCTCTGGCTCGCCACGGCGCTCACCTTCCAGCCAAAGGCCTATTTTTCGGTGCAGTGGACGGCCTACATGATCTTCATGGTGCTGGTCGGCGGCATCGGCACCTTCGAGGGCGCGATCCTCGGGGCCGTGATCTTCTTTGCCATCGAGACCTGGTTCGGCGCGACCGGGGTCTGGTACCTGGTCGGACTGGGCGCCACCGCCCTGGTGTTCGCGCTGGCCCTGCCGCGCGGCATCTGGGGCGAGATCGAGCGCCGCACCGGCCTGAAACTGCTGCCTGTCGGCTACCGGCTCGAATTCAAGCTGGGGGCGAGCAAATCATGATGCTGCTCGGCAAGACCATCGCCGTCACGGGCAGCGCTTCGGGCATCGGCGCCCGCACTGCCGAACTCTGCGCCCAGCTCGGCGCCGATGTGATCGGCATCGACATGCGCGAGGGCGGGCCCGCGCTCAGCGGCTTCATCCGCGGCGATCTCGGCAGCGCCGCCGGCATCGAGGCGGTCGCGGCCCGATTGCCGGCGCGGATCGATGCCCTCTGCAATGTCGCCGGCGTTTCCGGCGTGCGCGGCGCGGCCTCGACCGTCGCCGTCAATTTCTACGGCCTCAGGGCGCTGTCGGAAGCCGCGGCGCCGCGCATCCGGGCGGGAGGCGCGATCGTCAACGTCGCCTCGATCGCCGGCTATGGTTGGCGCGCCAACCTCAATCGGGCAAAGTCGATGGTCGCGGTCGCCGGCTTCCCCGACGTGCCGGCCGTGCTCGAGAAGCACAATGTTGCCGATACCGAAGGCTATCCTCTCAGCAAGGAATTGCTGCTGCTCTGGACCCAGATGGCGGCGCACCAGCCGCTGTTCCGCGCTGCCGGCATCCGTGTCGTTTCCGTGAGCCCCGGCCCGGTGGAAACGCCGATCCTCGGCCAGTTCCGTCAGGTTTTCGGCGATAAGCGCGTCGACGACGACATTGCGGCCGCCGGGCGCGCCGGGACGGCCGCCGACATCGCGCCGGTCGTCGCCTTCCTCTGCTCGGATGGTGCGCGCTGGGTCAATGGCTGCAACATTGCCGCTGACGGCGGGCTGGAAGCCGCCATTAATGCCCAGGCCTTGGGATTTTAGGGAGACCCGAAATGGATATCGGACTGCTGATCGATGGCGAGGAGCGGCCGGCCCAGGGCGGGGCCACCTATGACCGCAACGATCCCTATACCGGCAAGCTCGCAACCCGGGCCGCCGCGGCGGGCGTTGCCGACGCG
Organism: Devosia sp.; assembly: GCA_035547675.1. Taxonomy (GTDB): domain Bacteria; phylum Pseudomonadota; class Alphaproteobacteria; order Rhizobiales; family Devosiaceae; genus DASZTU01. Next base: position 4,924 of record DASZUI010000145.1, on the reverse strand, counting down.
AAAGCTGCCGCCGATGCGGCGGCCGCCGCGTTCAAAAGCTGGAGCAAAACCGTTCCGGCAGAGCGCCGCGGGCTGCTGACCAGGGCTGCCGACATCATGGAAAGCAAGATCGGCGAGTTCACCCGCCTGATGACCGAGGAGACCGGCGGCACCGCGCCCTGGGCCGGCTTCAACGTGATGCTCGCCGCCGGCATGCTGCGCGAAGCCGGCGCCATGACGACGCAGATCGCCGGCGAGGTCATCCCCTCCAACAATCCGGCGGTCACCCTCGCCATGGGCATCCGCCAGCCGGCCGGCGTCGTGCTCGGGATTGCCCCGTGGAATGCGCCCGTCATCCTCGGCACCCGCGCCATCGCCATGCCGCTCGCCTGCGGCAATACCGTGGTGCTCAAGGCCTCCGAAAGCTGCCCCGGCATCCACCGGCTGATCGGCCAGTGCCTGGTGGAGGCGGGGCTGCCGAAGGGCGTCGTCAACGTCGTCACCAACGACCCCAAGGACGCGGCGGAGGTCGTCGAGGCCTTGATCGCCCATCCGGCGGTCCGCCGCGTCAACTTCACCGGCTCGACCGGGGTCGGCCGCCGGATCGGCGAGCTCGCCGGACGCTATCTCAAGCCGGCGCTGCTCGAGCTCGGCGGCAAGGCGCCCCTGATCGTGCTCGACGATGCCGATGTCGACGGCGCGGTGAATGCCGCGACCTTTGGTTCGTTCATGCACCAGGGCCAGATTTGCATGTCCACCGAAAAGCTCATCGTGGACGAGAAGGTCGCCGATGAATTCGTCGAGAAGCTCGCCCGCCGCGCCGCGCAGCTACCGGCGGGCGATCCGCGCGGGCAGGTGGTGCTCGGCTCGCTCATCAGCACGCAATCGGCCGAAAAGATGGAAGCGCTGATCGCCGACGCCACCGCTAAAGGCGCCACGGTCCGGGCCGGCGGCCGGCGCAACGGCACGGTGGTCGAGGCGACGGTGCTGGACCATGTGGCCCCCGGCATGCGCATCTATGCCGAGGAATCCTTCGGGCCGGTCAAGTCGGTGATCCGCGTGGCGGACGAGGACGAAGCGATCCGTATCGCCAACGACACCGAATACGGCCTCTCCTCGGCGGTATTCAGCCGGGACGTGCAGCGGGCGCTGCGTGTCGCCGCCCGTATCGAATCCGGCATCTGCCACATCAACGGGCCGACCGTGAACGACGAAGCGCAGATGCCCTTCGGCGGCGTCAAGGGCTCGGGCTTCGGCCGCTTCGGCGGCAAGGCGGCAATCAGCGAATTCACCGATCTGCGCTGGATTACCATCGAAGATCCGCAGCAGGGCTATCCGTTCTGATGCAGTTCGCCCGGCTCAACAATGTAGTGCACCACTACCAGGTGATCGGCGCGCCGGAGAGCCGGCCGGCGCTCGTCTTCGTCAACTCGCTGGGGACGGATTTCCGCATCTGGCGCGACGTCGTGGTGCGCCTCGCCGGCGAGTTCGCAATCGTCACCTATGACAAGCGCGGGCACGGCCTTTCCGAGGTCGGCCACACGCCCTATTCGATCGAGATGCTCGCCGAGGACCTTGCGGCGCTGCTCGATCACCTCCGTGTCCGCGGGGCCGTCATTTGCGGCGTGTCGGTAGGCGGGCTCGTCGCGCAGCAGCTCTGTCACGCCCGTCCCGATCTGGTGGCCGCGCTAATCCTCTGCGATACGCTCGGCCGGATGGGCGACGCCGAATTCTGGAACCGGCGGATTGCCGCGATCGAAGCCAACGGGCTCGCCTTCATTGCCGACGGCATTCTCGAGCGCTGGTTCACGCCGGCTTTCCGCGCCTCCCGCAATGCCGACCTCGCGGGCTATCGCGCCATGCTGTCGCGGCAGCCGGTGGATGGCTATATCGGCACCTGCATGGCGTTGCGCGAGGCCGATCTCACGGCCGATGTCGGCCGGCTCGCGGCGCCGACGCTGGTGGTCGCCGGGGATTCGGACCTGTCGCCGAGCCCGAGGCTCGCCGCCGACTTCGCCCGGTCCATTCCCGGCGCCCGCTTCGAAATCATCAAGGCATGCGGCCACATCCCCTCGGTCGAACAGCCCGAGACGCTGGCCGCCATCATACGTGCGTTCATGTCCCTCGTCGGAACGGAGTCGGCTTCCCATGTCAGTCACTGATGTCAAATCGCCGCGCCAGCGGCAGGGGGAGCAGACGCGGCGCGCCGTGCTGAGCGACGAGCATGTCGACCGGGTGGAGGCGTCGACCACGGCGTTCGACGCTCCCTTCCAGGCGCTGATCACTGAGGCGGCCTGGGGGCATCTCTGGTCGCGCACCGAATGGAGCCGGCGCGAGCGCTCGATCGTCACCATCGCGCTGCTCGCGGCGCTTGGCCACACCGAAGAACTCGCCATGCACATCAGGGCGACGGTCCGTACGGGCGCGACCGAAGCCGACATCCGCGAGGCCCTGCTGCATGTGGCGATCTATGCCGGCGTGCCGACGGCCAACACAGCCTTCCGCGTGGCCAAGCAGGTACTCGCCGAAATGGCGGCGGAGAAGGCCGAATGAGCATTTCGAACAGCGCGCCGGAGACCGGCCCCTTCTATCCGCGCGACCGGCTGTGGCACCCGCCGGCGCTGACCCCCAATTATCGGACCACCATCCTGCGTTCGCCGCAGCGCGCCCCGATTTCGTTCTCCAACACGCTGTCGGAAATGACCGGCCCGGTCTTCGGCCACAATGTCATCGGCGAGCTCGACAACGACCTGATCCATAATTTCGCCAGGCCCGGCGAAAGCGCGCAGGGACCGCGCATCATCGTCCATGGCCGCGTGCTCGACGAGCGTGCCCGGCCCGTGCCGGGGGTGCTGATCGAATTCTGGCAGGCCAATGCCGCCGGCCGCTACCGCCATAAGAAGGATGGCTATCTGGCGCCGCTCGACCCGAATTTCGGCGGCTGCGGCCGCACGCTGTCCGGCGAAGATGGCAGCTACGCCTTTCGCACCATCAAGCCCGGCGCCTATCCTTGGCCCAATGGCGTCAATGACTGGCGGCCGGCGCATATCCATTTTTCGATCTTCGGGCAGGGCTTCGCCCAGCGGCTGATCACCCAGATGTATTTCGAGGGCGATCCGCTGATCAAACTGGACCCGATGACCGGCGGCATCCCCGACCGCCAGGGGGTCGAGCAGCTCATCGCGCCCCTCGACATGGCCCGTACGATCCCGATGGATGCGACGGCCTATAAATTCGATATCGTGCTGCGCGGGCGCCGCTCGACGATGTTCGAGAACCGGCTCGAGGGAAACTGATGCCGCAATCGCTCGATACCCTCAAGGAAACGCCGTCGCAGACCGCCGGGCCCTATGTCCATATCGGCCTGATGCCGAATTTCGTCGGCATCCACGGCGTCCATGCCGAGGACCTCGGCAGCCGCATGGTCAACGACAAAACGCAGGGTGAGCGGATTACCGTCGAGGGCCGTGTCTTCGACGGCACGGGCGAGCCGGTCCGCGACTGCGTCATCGAGATCTGGCAGGCCGATGCGGCGGGTCTCTATCCGAGCCCGTCGGAAACGCGTGGGCCGGCCGATCCGAATTTCACCGGCTGGGGCCGCGCCTCGGCCGATCCCGAAACCGGGCTTTACCGCTTTGAAACGATCAAGCCGGGCAGGGTGCCCTTTCCCGACGGCCGGATGCAGGCGCCGCATATCAGCTTCTGGATCGTGGCGCGCGGCATCAATCTCGGCCTCAACACGCGGCTCTATTTCGGCGACGAGGCGGAAGCCAATGCCGCCGACCCGATCCTGGCGCGCATCGAGCACAGGAGCCGCATACCGACCCTGGTCGCGCCGCGGCAGGGCAGTACCTTCACCTTCGACATTCGTCTGCAGGGGCAGGATGAGACGGTCTTTTTCGACATCTAGGCGGGTGCGGTGAGCGTCCTGCCCTTCGGCCATGGGCTGCTTTCGGGCCTGCTCGGCGACGACGAGATTGCCGCGTTTTTCTCCGCCGAAAGCGAAATCCGGGAGATGCTGCGGTTCGAAACCGCGCTCGCCCGCGCCGAGGCGCAGGAGGGGGTCATCCCCGCCGAAGCCGGCGAGGCGATCGCCGCGCGGCTCGCGAGCTTCGCACCCGACCGGGAGGCCATCCGCCAGGCGACAGCCAGGGACGGGGTGGTCGGCGTCGAATTCGTGCGCCAGCTGCGCGAAGCGCTGGGCACGCCGCTGGGGCAGCACGTCCATTTCGGCGCGACCAGCCAGGATTTGGTCGATACCGCCCTCATGCTCCGGCTACGGCCGATCCTCGCCATCCTCGAAGCGCGGATAGGGCAGGTGCGGGGCCGTATCCGCGAGCTCGACCGGCGCTTCGGCCAGCGGCGCATCATGGGCCGCACGCGCCTGCAGGACGCCATGCCCATAACCGTGCACGACCGGCTTTCCGCCTGGGACGGGCCGCTGGAGCGCTGCCTCGGGCGTCTCCGGGAAATGCAGCCGCGGCTGCTGGTGCTGCAGTTCGGCGGCGCCGTCGGCACGCTCGACAGGCTGGGCGACCGCGGACCGGCCGTCGCCGCACGGCTCGCCGCCGCGCTCGACCTGGGCTGTCCGCCGCGGTCCTGGCACAGCCAGCGGGACAATATCGTCGAGCTCGGCGATTGGCTTTCGCTGGTCGGCGGCGGCCTGGGCAAGATCGGTGCCGATATCGGCCTCATGGCGCAGAACGCCATTGGCGAGGTCGGCGTGGAAGGGAGTGGCGGCTCCTCGGCCATGCCGCACAAGCAGAATCCGGTCCGGGCGGAAGTGCTCGTGTCCCTGGCGCATTTCACGGCGACGCTCGTCTCGGGCCTGCACCTGGCCCTTGTCCACGAGCAGGAGCGCTCGGGCACCGCCTGGACGCTCGAATGGCTGCTCCTGCCGCAGATGATCGTGGCAACCGGCACGTCGCTGCGCACCGCCATTTCC
>DASZUI010000144.1:0-27927 GCA_035547675.1 Devosia sp. | reverse complement strand
CAGTTCAAGGTGATGGTGGCGGATTATATCGAGCGCAAGTTCGGGGATGGGGCGAAGGCCAGCGCGGCGGAATAGCCAGCCATTCGGCTGGACATGACTTTCGATATGGGCAGGTGGGTGCCACACCGTCTCCCTCCCCCTTGCGGGTCGCTCCGAAGCCCCGCAAAGGGGGAGGGGCGCTGGAGCGAGCGCGGCGGAATCGTCGGATGGCCGAGCGCGCTATGAATTCCGGCCTTCGCCGGAATGACCCGGTGGAATTCGGCACGACACCGCCTCAACCCCGGCGTCATTCCGGCGAAGGCCGGAATCCATAGCGCGCGCCGCCCGGGCCTGCCTCACTCCCGCCAGGCGGGCTCGTTCTTTTTCTCGAAGTCCGAAAACGCCTTGGTCAAGCCGCCCAGCACTTCGGCGGAGGTTTCGAACATTGCCTTGAATTTGGGATCGTCGACCTTGTCGATGTCCTCGCGCATATGCGCGAGCGTATCCTCGAGCCGCTGGCGCATCTTGCGGGTGTGGAAGGCGGGATCACCGTCGATCTGGCTGGCCATGCCAATGCTCCCTATCTTGTCCGCTGGAGGAACGGCAGGGGCGGCCTCGGGTTCCGCTCAGGCCGGGTCCTGCGACACGTCCACCCATTCCGCATCGGTCAGCTCGGCGATGCGGGCCGGGCTGATGCGCAGCGCGCTGTGGGTCGAGCCGGCGGCGGGGATCACCTCGTCGAAGGGTTTCAGCGAAATGTCGCAATAGACCGGCAGCGGATTGGCAAGGCCGAAGGGGCAGACGCCACCGACGGGATGGCCGGTCAGCGCCACGACCTCGTCGGCGTCGGGCATCTTCACCTTGCCGCCAAAGGTTGCCTTGGCCTTCTTGTTGTCGAGCCGGGCGGTACCGCTCGCCACCACCAGCAGCGCCCTGTCCCCCACTTTGAGGCAAAGCGTCTTGGCAATCTGGGCCGGCGCGACGCCGTGGCCCTTCGCGGCCAGCTCGACCGTCGCCGTGCTTTCGGGGAGTTCTATGACCTCGATCTCCGGCGCCTTTCGGGCGAAGAAATCCTTGACCGATTGCAGCGACATGCTGGCCTTCCTTCAGTTCGTCAGTTCTTGCGGTCGGCGAAGAACGCCGCGCTGGCCCTGAGGCCGTCGGCTTCCGGGCCGAAGCCGTCGAGTTCGGCGATGGCGGCCGCGATCAGGGCGGCAAGGCGCTCGCGGGCCGGGGCGATGCCGATGCGCGACACGATGGTCTGCTTGCCGGCGGAACCATCCTTGCCCGTCGCCTTGCCCAATTGCTCCGGCGTCGAGGTGGCGTCGAGCAGGTCGTCGGCGAGCTGGAAGGCGCGGCCGGCGAGCTCGGCGAAGCGGGTGAGCCGGGCGAGCGCGTCGGCGGGCGCATTGCCGAGCAGGGCGCCGATGCGCACGGCGGCGCGGATCAGCGCGCCGGTCTTCATCGACTGCATGGTGGCAATTTCCGCGTCGTCGAGCCGGCCGCCTTCGCCCTCGATGTCGCGCATCTGCCCGCCCGCCATGCCGCCCGCGCCGGCGCCGGCCGCGAGCTCGGCGACGAGCCGCACGCGGATATCGGCATCGGCATGCGCCTCGGGCGAGGCCAGGAGGCCGAAGGCGTGCGTAAGAAGCGTGTCGCCGGCGAGGATCGCGGTCGCCTCGTCATAGGCCTTGTGCACGGTCGGCCGGCCGCGGCGCATATCGTCGTCGTCCATGGCCGGCAGGTCGTCATGGACCAGCGAATAGCAATGCACGAATTCGACGGCGAGGCCGGCGGGAAGGCTTGCCGCCGGGGCGACACCGAAAATCCCGGCCGCCTGGCGCACCAGCAGCGGCCTCAGCCGCTTGCCGCCCGCCAGCGAGCCATGGCGCATGGCGGCCACGAGCCGCTCCGGCGCGGGGCCGGGGCCGGACAGCGCCGCCGTCGTCAGCAGCCGCTCCAGCGCTGCCTCGACATCGGACGCGCAGCGCCGCAGCTCTTGGTCGAATTCGATCATGGCGGGACTGCCAGCCATTCGGCTGGACCTGGTTTTTCGGAGCGGAGAGCTAGGTAGCGCGTGGCCCATGGTTCGACAAGCTCACCATGAGGCTTTGGGGCTTGATGAGGCTTTGGGGCTTGGGATGCGGCTTTAGCTGGCTTGGGATGAGGTCGGTGCGTGCTCCTGGATTCCGGCCTTCGCCGGAATGACACAGTGGAACTGGCCACGGCATCGCCCCATCCCCGACGTCATTCCGGCAAGGCCGGAATCCAGTATCGCGCGCTCTGCCTTCCTCCCGCGCGAAAAATCCCATCGAGGCGATTGCCCGGGGTAGCCAAGCGGTTTCGGCTCCTGTATAGAGCCCGCCAAACCAACACCTTCCGGTCTGAGCCGGCGGGCGTTTCGACGCCGCCGCTGGCCGGTGATAGATCCAGGAGTTTCCGATGGCCGTTCCAAAGCGCAAGACCTCGCCGATGAAGCGCGGCTTCCGCCGCTCCGCCGACGGGCTGACCCCCGCCGCCTATGTCGAGGACAAGGATTCGGGCGAGCTGCGCCGTCCGCACCATATCGACCTCAAGACCGGCATGTATCGCGGCCGGCAGGTGCTCGAGCCGCGCAAGTAAGTTGCGGTGCACGTAACGCCCTTGCCGCATTGAGCTGCAGTTTCGAACGGCCGGTCCCGCCATGGACCGGCCGTTTGCTTTCCGGGGAGAAGAGTCTTGGCCGATAAAGTTCAGGCGACGCGCACTGAAACCGATTCCATGGGGCCGATCGAGGTTCCCGCCGACAAGTATTACGGCGCCCAGACGGCGCGCAGCCTCGCCAATTTCGACATTGGCGGGCAGAAAATGCCCGAGGAGATCATCCACGCCTTCGGCATTCTGAAGAAGGCGGCGGCGCTGGCCAATTACCGGCTGGGCCTGATGGACGCGACGACGCGGGACCTCATCGTTCAGGCCGCCGACGAGGTGATCGCCGGCAAGCTCGCCGAGCACTTCCCGCTGGTCGTCTGGCAGACGGGCTCGGGCACGCAGTCCAACATGAACGTCAACGAGGTGATCTCCAACCGCGCCATCGAGATCGCCGGCGGGGCGATGGGCTCGAAGAAGCCGGTGCACCCGAACGATCATGTGAATATGAGCCAGTCGTCCAACGACACCTATCCGACGGCCATGCACATCGCCGCGGTCGAGGCGATCGAGGGCTATCTGCTGCCGCGCGTCGCGCCCCTGCGCGAGACGCTGGCGAAGAAGTCCGAAGAGTTCATGGGAATCGTCAAGATCGGCCGGACGCACCTGCAGGACGCCACCCCGATCACGCTCGGGCAGGAGATTTCCGGCTGGGTCAGCCAGATCGACCATGCGGTCGATGCGGTCAAGGCGACATTGCCGCAGCTGCGGGAGCTGGCGCTGGGGGGAACGGCGGTGGGGACGGGGCTCAATGCCCATCCCGATTACGCGGTGACGGTGGCCGAGGAAATTTCTACGCTCACCGGACAGAAATTCGTGACCGCCCCGAACAAATATGCGGTGATGGCGGGCCATGATGCGTTCGTCGGCGCCTCCGGCGCGCTCAAGCAGATGGCGGCGGCCTTCATGAAAATCGCCAATGACGTGCGCTGGATGGCCTCGGGCCCGCGCTCGGGGCTGGGCGAAATCACCATTCCCGAAAACGAGCCGGGCTCCTCCATCATGCCCGGCAAGGTCAACCCGACGCAGTCGGAAGCCATGACCATGGTCGCCGTGCAGGTGATGGGCAATGATGCGGCGATCGGCTTTGCGGCGAGCCAGGGCAATTTCGAGCTCAACGTCTTCAAGCCGGTGATCGCCTATAATTTCCTGATGTCGGCGCGGCTGCTGGCGGACGCGGCCAAGAGCTTCAACGATCATTGCGCGGTGGGAATCGAGCCCAATCCCGAGCGGATCAGGCAATTGGTCGACCAGTCGCTGATGCTGGTGACGGCGCTCAACCGCAAGATCGGCTACGACAACGCGGCCAAGATCGCCAAAAACGCGCACAAGAAGGGCACGACGCTGAGGGAATCGGCCATCGAACTCGGCCTGCTCACCGGCGAGGAATTCGAGGCCGAGGTGAAGCCCGAAGCGATGGTCGGGCCGCTGAAGGTGAAGGGATAGGCCCCCTCATCCGTCTCGGCCTTCGGCCGATCCACCTTCTCCCGCGAGGGGAGAAGGCAGGGTGCCCCGAACATCGACCTTCTCCCCTTGCGGGAGAAGGTGCCGGCAGGCGGATGAGGGGTGTGACGCACTCACGGGCGCTGGTGGCCCAAGGCCCCCTCACCCGCCGCTGCGCGGCGACCTCTCCCCCGAGGGAGAGGTGACGATGTGGGATCGACCTTGCCTCAACATCACCTCTCCCTTTGGGGGAGAGGTCGGATTGCGAAGCAATCCGGGTGAGGGGGCCTTTCTTCATCTATCCCCCGCCGCAAGTCTTTGGCATGCTCGCGCCGTTTCCGGGGAATCGCCATGACCAATCCCGCCTATGTCGCGCCTGCCCGCCTGACCCGGCCGGGTCCCGTCTATCTCGTGCCGCTGCTGGTGATCCCGCTGGTGATCTACAACATCATCGGCTTCGTGTTTTTCGGCGGCAATCCGGCGGGCTGGGCCAATAGTCCGCTGTTTTCGATCTTCATGGCCTCGGGCGCGCAATGGGTGCTGACCTCGGGTGACCTGATGGTCGTGGTGGGGTTGGTCTGCCTGTTCTTCGAGATCCTCAAGGCGACGCGGATCGGCACGACCTCGATGATCGAGCATGTGTTCTCGACCGTCGTGTTCATCATCTATCTGGTCGAATTCATCCTCGTCACCGCGACGGCGAGCTCGACCTTCTTCATGCTGATGATCATGTCGCTGATCGATGTGATCGCCGGCTTCTCGGTATCGATGAGCGCGGCGCAGCGCGACATCACCTATAACTGAGCCTAGAGCGTTTTCAGGAAAGGTGGTTCCACTTTCCGGCTCGAAAACGCGACAACTCAACAACTTAGAGCTCACGTTCTGATGCAATCAGAACGTGAAACGCTCTAGACGGTCAGCGCCGTGCGGTAGCCCGGGGGCAGGCGGCGGATCGCCTGCCTAGCCGTGCTGCCGTAGGACGCGAGCGCGGTGCCGAGGGGCGCGCGGCGGCGCGCGCGCTGGGGGGCGAGGCGGTCGCGCTCGGCGATGAGCTGGGACAGGAAGGCGGCCGCAGGAACGGGGCCGGCGGGGCGGCGCGACAGGTCGGGTTTACCCGCCGGAACCGGCAGGCGCGGCTGCGGCGTGGTGGTTTCCTCGTCGGGCATGGCCTGCTCCCTGGCTCGATTCAAAGCCGTTAACGCTTTGTTAAGCCTTGGGCTCCGCGCGGGCAATGGGCGCACGGAAGTAACGTTAAGGCGGGTGCCGGGCCGTGGCCCGGCCCCGTCAGGAGAAATCGTCCTTGGCCTTGCGCAGGGCGGCGAAGGCGGTGACCGGATCGGCGCCCGCGGCGCCGATGGCCTTCAGCAGGTCGGGCGCGTCGGCGCGCAGGAACGGATTGGTGCGCTTTTCCATGCCGAGGCTCACCGGCACGGTGAAGCGGCCCTCGCCGCGGGCCCGCTCGGCTTCGGCCGCCCGGATGCGCAGCGCGGCATTGTTGGGATCGACGCTGAGCGCGAAGCGGGCGTTGGCGACGGTATATTCGTGGCCGCAATAGATGAGGGTGTCGTCGGGCAGGTTGCGGAGTCCGACGAGGCCTTCCCACATGGGGCCGGGCGTGCCCTCGAACATGCGGCCGACGCCGAGGGAAAACAGCGAATCGCCGGTGAACAGGTGCCGTCCGGCCGGATCATAATAGGCGATATGCCCGAGGGTGTGGCCGGGCACGCCCAGCACGGTAAAATGCGTGGTGCCGAGCGCCACCTCGTCCCCCGGCTCGACCTCGACGTCGAGGCCCGCGATGCGGTCCGCCTCGGCGCGCGGGCCGGTGACCACGGCGCCATACTCCTGCACCAGGGCCTTGATGCCTTCGATATGGTCCTGATGATGGTGGGTGATGAAGATGTCGGTCAGCATCCAGTCGCGGGCCTTGGCGGCGGCGCTGATGGCGGCGGCGTCCGGTGCATCGATCGCTGCGGTTCGGCCGGTGGCGGTATCCTGCACCAGGTATCCGTAATTATCCTTACGGCAGATAAAGATGTCGATGACGAGGCTCACGGCGTCCCTCGCGTCCTTATGGGGGTGCTATGTCTGTTGGCGTGGAAGGGATGACAAGCCGCGATTGCTGCGGCAGACTCTTTCCCATGGAGGATGTTAACCGCCTTATCGAGTTTTACAAATCCCCGCTGGGGCGGATTTCGCGTGCCCTGGTGCGCGAACCCATTATTGACATGGCCGGAAATGTCAGGGGCAAGCGCATATTGGGGCTGGGCTTCGCCACGCCCTATATGCGCTTCGCGCTCGGCCCGGCGGAGCGAGTGCTGGCCTTCATGCCGGCCCGGCAGGGGGCCTCGGCGTGGCCGCGCGAGGGGCCCTCGCATACCGTGCTGTGCGACCCGCTCGAAATGCCGCTCACCGACGCGGCCATGGACCTCATCATCGCGGTGCATGCCTTCGAGCATATCGGGGATGCCGGCGAGCTGATGCGGGAATTGTGGCGGATCGCGGCGCCCAATGCGCGGCTGATCGTGGTGGTGCCGCGGCGGCGCGGGCTCTGGGCCCAGCGCGACAACACGCCCTTCGGTTCGGGCAATCCATTCTCGAAATCGCAGCTCGAGCAATTGCTGCGCGACCATTCCTTCACGCCGGAGGTTTGGCGGGATGCGCTTTTCCTGCCGCCCGCCCATGGCGCGCTGATGCTGCGCTGGGCGCGCGGCTTCGAACGCGCCGGCCGCCTGCTCGGCCCGGCGCTGGCCGGCGTCACCGTGGTTCGGGCCCGCAAGGAGTTGTTTCCCGCCGTGCCGCGCCGGCAGCGCCGCGAGCGCTATGTGCGCGTCCCGGCGCTCGCGCCGGCGGCGGCGATCCAGATCCCGCGGCAGGGGTGAGTTGGGGCCGACCGCTTCGGCGGTGACGCTTGAACTGGATTCCCGCCTTCGCGGGAATGACGCCCGGGTGGGGCATGGTCGTGCCACGCTCACTTCGTCATTCCCGCGAAGGCGGGAATCCAGTTTGGCCAAACCCCTTTGCCTTCGGAGCGGGGTTTCTCTATGGTCCCGGCGCTTTCAACCTGCCCCCGCTGATCTTTTCATGGCCCTCCGTCCCCAACCGCAGCCCGGCATAATGAGGATTGCGCCCTATGTGCCGGGGCGGTCGGATGCGCCGGAGGGGGTGAAGCTCGTCAAGCTGTCGGCCAATGAATCGCCGCTCGGGGCGAGCCCGAAGGCGATTGCGGCCTTCAAGGAGATCGCGGGCCGGCTCGAAATCTATCCCGAAGGGTCTTCGCGGCTGCTACGCGAGGCGCTGGGCGAGGTGCATGGGATCGATCCGGCGCGGATCGTCTGCGGCTTCGGCTCGGACGACATCCTGCACCTCTTGGCGCAGGCCTATCTGGGGCCGGGCGACGCGGCGGTGATGAGCCAATATGGCTTCAACGTCTATCCCATCGTGACGCAAAGCGCGGGGGCGGAAATCGTCATGGCGCCGGAGACCGACTACCGGGCCGATGTCGAGGCGCTGCTCGGGGCCGTGACCGGGCGGACGAAAATCGTCTTTCTGGCCAATCCCAACAATCCGACGGGGACTTATCTGTCGGCAGCGGAGCTCGGACGGCTGCATGACGGGCTCAGGGACGACATCCTGCTGGTGGTCGATTCCGCCTATGCGGAATATGTGACGGCGGCGGATTACGAGCCGGGCATCGAGCTGGTCGGGCGGGCGGAAAACGTCGTCATGGTCCGCACCTTCTCCAAGATGGGGATTGCGGGCGAGCGGGTGGGCTGGATGTATGGCCCGGCGCATGTGGTCGATGCGGTCAACCGCATCCGGGGACCGTTCAATGTGTCGCTGTCGGGGCAGGCGGCAGCAGCCGCGGCGGCGCGGGATACCGAGTTCACCGCCGGGCTCCGGGCGCATAATGCGCGCTGGCGCGACTGGCTGACGGCGAGCCTTGCCTCGAACGCGATCCAGGTGCCGCCGAGCCAGGGGAATTTCGTGCTGGCGGTATTTGCCGACGCAGCGACATCGCAGGCGGCGTTCGCGGCGCTCCGGGCAAGAGGCTTGCTGGTGCGCGAGATGCACGGCTACGGCCTGCCGCAGGCGCTCAGGATTTCGATCGGGCGCGAGGATGCCATGCGGGCGGTGGTGGACGTGCTCGGGGATTTCGGCGCAAGGGGGCCGGTCGATTGATGTTCAAGAAACTGGCGCTGATCGGCATCGGCCTCATCGGCTCCTCGATCGCGCGGGCGGCGCGCAAACACGACCTCGCCGAAACGATCGCCATCACCACGCGGCGGCCCGAGACGCTGGACGAGGCCAAGGCGCTGGGGCTTGGCGACATCTATACGCTCGATCCGCGCGAGGCGGTGCGCGGGGCAGACCTCGTCATCCTCTGCATTCCGGTCGGCGCCTATGGCGCGGTAATGGCGGAGATCGGGGATGCGCTCATGCCGGGCGCAATCCTTTCGGATGTGGGCTCGGTCAAGGCGCATGTGGTCAAGGTCGTGCGCCCGCTGGTGCCCGAGGGCGTGCATTTCATTCCGGCGCACCCGATCGCGGGCACCGAACATTCGGGACCGGCGGCCGGCTTTGCGGAACTGTTCATCGGGCGCTGGTGCATCCTGACGCCGGAAGCCGGCGTCGATCCGGTCGCCATCGACCGGCTGAGCTCGTTCTGGGGGGCGATGGGCTCGGATGTCGAGGTGATGGATGCGCGCCACCATGACCGGGTGCTGGCGATCACCAGCCATGTTCCGCACCTCATCGCCTACAATATCGTGGGGACGGTGGCCGATCTCGAGACGGCGACCAAGTCCGAGGTGATCAAGTTCTCCGCCTCCGGTTTCCGCGATTTCACCCGCATCGCGGCTTCCGATCCGGTGATGTGGCGCGACGTGTTCCTGACCAATCGCGACGCCGTGCTCGACATGCTGGGGCGGTTCCTCGAGGACTTGTCCAAGCTGCAGCGCTATGTGCGCGACGGCGACGGGCCGGCGATGGAGGAACTGTTCACGCGCACCCGAGCCATCCGCCGCTCCATCATCACGGCGGGGCAGGAGACCTCGGCGCCCGATTTCGGCCGGCCGCACGCCATGGAGCCGACAATCGAGCCGGCCACCGAGCCCTTCGTCGACGTCAATGTCGAACCGGACATGCCGGTCCGCGACCATGGCGGCGGCGACGACGCCTGAGGGGCTCGCCGTCGGCCGCTTCTAGCCCTTAAGCTGTCGCGTTTTCGTGGTTCGACAGGTTCACCATGAGGCCGGAAAAGTGGAACCACTTTTCCTGAAAACGCTCTAGTAGAGCGCAGGCACCGCGCCGATGGGGATCAGGCCGGCGAATACCATGCCATTGGTGAAGTTCAGCGTCTGGCTGTAGCTGCCGTCGGCGGCCGGCTGGCCCAGGATCAGGGTGCGCAATTGCTCGGGCACCAGACCGCCCAGGCGGTCGACGAGGCCCTTGGAGTTGACGGTCAGCTGGCCCATGGGGTGGGCCGAACTGTCAAGCGCGAGATGGCCGGTGACGTTGAAGGTGTCATCGCCTTCATTCCCCTTGAGGCCGTTGAGCACCAGTTTGCCGCCTGCCGCCTGCCAGTGGGCGAGCAGGTCGGGGTCGCCCATGGTGCGCACGTCGTCGGGCAGGCTGTCGATGGTGGCGTCGAGCGTCGAGTTCATATCGGAAAGCTGGAAGCCGGGTGCCTGCAGGTGGTCGAGCCGGGCGAAGCCATGGAGGGTCGCGAGGTGCTTTGCCGCATCGTAGCGCTCGGGCATGTCGAGCAGGTGCGCCTCGGCGTGGGCGGCCTTGGCGATGGGCTGGTCGCCGCCCGTGGTGCTCGCAAGGGCCAGTCCGTCGGCCACCACCGAGATGCGGCCGATGCGCCAGCCGGTCAGCCGGGCGGAGGCCTTGAGGCCGGTCCAGTCGAGCCGTTCCTTGCTGCCGGTGAAGGCGTCCTCGATGGTGAGCGGCCCGGTCGCCTGGGCGACGATCTGGAAGGGATCGAAGGCCTCGGCCGTCGCCTTGATTTCGGCGGCGGCGAAGGTGAGGTCGCCGCTTACGATATCGGGCTTTTCGCAGGTAACGTCGAACCAGAAGGGCCAGCCGCCGACATCGAGCCTGCCGCAGGTGAGGCGCGGCGTCGCCTGGCCGTCGGCGCCGGCGAGGGCAATTATGTTCTGCCGGACCAGATTGGCGCCGTAGAACCAGGCCGCCGTCCAGCCCAGGATGAGCACGACGACGACCACGAAGAGGATGACAATTCTTTTCATGCGGCCCTTTTAGCGGGCGGGGGCGGGCCCGTCACGCGCGGCAAAGCGGCGGTTGCCTTCGCTGGCGGGCGGGGTTAGGGCTTGGCCATGGATGAACCCCTGCACTGGGTATTCGGCTACGGATCGCTGATCTGGCGGCCGGGCTTCGATTTCGTCGCCAGCGAGCGCGGCCTGTTGCGGGGCGCGCATCGGTCGCTGTGCATCTATTCGCATATCTATCGCGGCACGCCGGAGGTGCCCGGGCTGGTGTTCGGGCTGGCGCATGGCGGGTCCTGCGGCGGCATGGCTTTCGCGGTGGCGGATGCCGCCTGGCCGGAAACGCTGGCCTATCTGCGGGAGCGCGAGCTGGTGACCGATGTCTATCGCGAGGTGGTACGCCCGGTGCGGCTCCAGAGCGGGCAAATGGTCGCGGCGACGGCCTATGTGGTCGACGAGCGGCACGAGCAATATGCCGGGCAGCTCAGCCTCGAGGCGCAGGCGGCGATCGTGCGGCGCGGTTTCGGCAGCTCGGGCGCCAATACCGAATATGTGCTCAATACCGCCGCGCACCTGCGGCGGCTGGGCATACGCGACCGGGCCCTCGAGGCGCTGGTCCTGCTGCTGACCGAGGAAAAGGCGGTGGCCTAAGCTGAATTAGGCGAGCCTGGCGGCTGCCGCAGGCTCGGCGTTTTCAAGGTCCCAAGCCATGGTCATCCTGTCGACCTCGCCCTGGGGCGGATCGATGCGGAAAGCGGCGTTGGCGACGCGCAATGCCGTACGGAACGCCGCGCGGCGGGCGGCATCGCCAACCACTTCGGCCTCGGTGCCGACCCAGAGCACGTCCGCGCCGCGCGCCAGAAGGTAGAGCCCTTCGCCGTCGAGCGCAAAATGCTCCACCGGAAGCGGTTGCAGCGCATAATAGCGGCCGGACCGCCCCCGCCAATTGGTCGCCTCGGCGGTCGAGCTGAGATCTTCGAAACGCATCGCTACCGCCATCATCCGCGCACCCCAAGGCAAGTCGGAAAGAGAACAAACATAGAACAAACTGCCGTTTTGTCAAGCGTGACCGGCATAACGTTTGTTAACCATGTGGGGATGCAACGGATTTGTGTCAATATGTAGTGGGTGCGGCCTGAGCTGCCGCCAGCGCTTCGAGCCGCTGGCGGAGGGTCGGCGGAATTGGCCGGGCCAGTCCTTCGCGCCAGGCGATCAGGGCGAGTTCGGCGCTCGCGGTTTCGATGGTCTCGACGAGGCGGGCCTGGAACTCGGCGGGCGGCAGGCCGGGCGGGATCGGCGCGAGGAAGCGGGCGCGGGCGGTACCCGGCCAGAGCACCAGGCTGTTGCGGCCCCAGAAGAAGCCGGAATTGACGGCAACCGGGATCACCGGCACGCCCAGCGCTTCGTACATGCGGGTGATACCGGCGCGGTAATTGGGTTCGGCTAGCGGCGCCTTGCGGGTGCCTTCCGGGAAGATGGCGATTTCGGCGCCGCGGGCGAGCTTTTCGCGCGCATCGGCGAGCATCAGCGGAATGGCCTCGCCGCCGCGCTTGCGGTCGACCGATATGGTGTTGAGCATCCGCGCCGCCCAGCCGAAGAACGGGATGTCCAGCAATTCCCGCTTGGCGATGAAAGCCGGGTTGGAAAGGCGCGGCAGGATGGCGAGGATGTCCCAGTCGCTCTGGTGCTTGGAGGCGATGATGCAGCCGCCCGCGGGCACGTTCTCGCCGCCTTCGACCGCGGTGCGGATGCCGACGATCCAGCGCAGGAAGAACAGGTTCGACCAGCCCCAGTAGCGGCCGACCGCCCACATCCAGGCCGGTGCCGGCCTGCTGCGGTCGAGAAACAGCGTCGCCCCGCCGACGAAGAAGGCGAGGATGATCGTCTGGCCGAGGAAGAGTACGTAGAACAGGAGCGAGCGCAGCGCCTGGAAGATCATCATTACGCCTCCTCGGGGCAGGGCGCGCCGGCCCGGTTCAGGAAATCTGGGACAGGAAGCGCCTGACCGTCAGGCGCGAGGTGACGGCGGTCATGGCGGCAATGACCGGGACCACGGCGATGATGCCCGCCACCCCGTCATAGCCGATGGAGAAACGGCCGAAGAGCATGCCGAGTTCGGCGCCGGCGCCGGTGGGCGAGACATTGCCGGCAACCAGCGAGATGACGAAGAAGAAGAGGATGGCGGCGAGCCCGCCGATGATGCCGCCGCGCAGGCCGATCATCAGGAAGCGGCCCTGGAATTCGCCGGCGATGAAGCCGTTGGAGGCGCCGATGAAATGCAGCACGTCGACGATTTCCTGATTGGTCGCCATGGCGCCCCGGGTGGCGAAGATCACGGCGAGCACCGTCGCCGCGACGATCAGCGCCAGCGCGATGATGCCGGAGATCACCACGGTGCCGGCCATGGTGTTGAGCTGCTTGCGCCAGGCGGCGTGCGTATCGAGGCTGGCGCCCTTGATCGATTTGAGATCGTTGGCGAGCTTTTCGACGTCGGCGTCCCGCGGGTCCGAAAGCTGGACGGTGACGAGGCGCGGAATTTCGAGGGTCGAGAGGTCGAGGCCTTCGCCGAGCCAGGGACGGAGCAGGTCCTGGCTCTCCTGCAGGGTGAGCGCGCGGGCGCTGGCGACGCCGGGGGTGGCCTTGGCCATGGAAACGGCGAGGCGGAGATTGGATTCCATGACCTCGCCTTCGACCGGCTTGATCTGGATGGTGACCTCGCGGCCGACATCCGACGACCAGGCGACGGCGGATTTCTGCACCAGCACGACGCCGCCCAGCGTCGCCGCCGACAGGAAGGTCATGATGGCGATGAGCAGCATCAGCGTGCGGCCGGCCACCGAGCGTTCCGGCACGATGGGAGTGGTCCGGTGGCGTGCCGGCCGGGACGGCGGGGGTGCCGCATCTGTCGGCGGGCGCACGGCCTCGTTCATCGTCTCGCTCATGAGCGTCGCGCCTCGCCGGCGGTCTGGCCCTGTTCGTGGAAGACCAGTTCGCCGCCATGCAGCACCATGCGCGGAAACGCGAAATTGTCGAGCAGCGTCAGCTCGTGGGTGGCCAGAATAATGGTGGTGCCGGTGCGGTTGAGCTCGGCGAAGAGCGTCACCAGGCGTACCGACAAATCGGGATCGAGATTGCCGGTCGGCTCGTCGGCGAGCAGGATGTCCGGGCGGCCGATCACCGCGCGGGCGATGGCGGCGCGCTGCTTCTCGCCGCCCGAGAGCAAAGCGGGGTGGGCGTGCATGCGCTCGCCGAGCCCGACCCAATCGAGCAGTTCCTCGACATTGGCGCGGTAATGGTGTTCCGGCTGGCCGAGCACGCGCAGCGGCAGGGCGACGTTCTCGAAGGTCGTCAGATGGTCGAGCAGACGGAATTCCTGGAAGACGATGCCGATATGGCGCCGCATCAGCAGCAGGCGGTCCTGGTCGAGGTCGGAGACATCCTCGCCGAACATGGTCACCGTGCCGCGGGTCGGCTTGAGCGAGAGCAGCAGCAGCTTGAGGAGCGACGTCTTGCCGGAGCCCGACGGTCCGGTAAGGAAATGGAAACTGCCCGGCTCGATGCGGAAGGTCAGGTCCTTGAGGATTTCGGGGCCCTGGCCGTAGCGCAATCCCACATTGGTGAACTCGATCAAGCGGTCGTCTCCGAATCAGGCGCGGGCATTCTAGCAGCCTCGTCCCGTCGAGCCGCGGGTTTGCGGCTTCAAACCCTCTCAAACTGCAGGAGTTGGGCGAGTTTGAGGAGTTTTAACCCGGTGAACCTAAGCTTCGCGCCATGTCGAGCCCAGAGGCAGCGTTGGTAGTGATCGAGTGCCCGCATTGCGGCACCCGCTACCAACTCGACTATGAAACGCTCGGGGCCAAGGGCCGCCGCGTTGCCTGCGCCCATTGCGGCAATTCCTGGAAGGCGCAGGCCGACCAGCCGGAGGAAGCGATGGTGGCCGTCCCCGAGCCGCCGCCGTCCCTGGTCAGCGCCGACCGGGGGCTCGGCGACCTCGCCGAAGAGCTTCTGGACGAAAAATTCCTCAACGAGGAACGGCGCCATCGCGAACGCCGCGAAGCGACCGCCAAGGCGCATGCCGACGAGCTGGCCGCCAAGGCACGCGCCCGGGCCGAAGCCGACGCCGAGGCGGCGGCGCGCGCCGCGGCCAAAGCCGGCCGGCAAGGCCCGACTTTCATCGATATTCCGCCGGGCGAGGCGCTGCCGCTCGACGCCGAGGACATGGCGCCGGGGGCCGATGCCGGTGCCGAGGCGGGCCGGGCCGCTCCGCCGCGGGCCAAGCCGAGCAAGAGCGAAGTGGAGGCGGCACGCCAGCGGCAGCGCGAATTTTCGGCGCGGCAGCGCAGCCTCGCCGATTCGCTGCCGATCGCGCGGCTGCGCCGCGTCGCACGGCTGGCGGCGCTGGCAGCCCTCGTCATCGTGATCGGCGGCGGCATCGCCTTCCGGGCCGCCGCGGTGCAGCAATTCCCGCAGCTTGCCGACGCCTACGCGGCCATCGGGCTGCCGGTGAACGTAGTCGGGCTCGAATTCCGCGATGTGCGCACGCTCAAATCGCTGCAGAACGGGGCGGAGATGCTGCAGGTCGACGGCGACATCGCCAGCGTCGCGAGCCGCGAAGTGGTGCTGCCGCAGGTGGTGGTGACGCTTCTGGGCAAGGACGGCGGCTCGCTCTACGAATGGAGCGTCACGCCCAAGGCCACCGAGCTCGAGCCGGGCGAAACGCTGGCCTTCGAGACCCAGCTCAGCGCGCCCCCGAAGGGAGCGACCAGCGTCCGGCTGAGCTTCGCCAATGGGCGGGCCAAGCTGCGCCCGCTCGACGATATCGAAGACGACAGCTCCGCGGGCGGCACCAGCTTTGCGCCCGCCACGGCGATCACCTTCGCCGGCAAGCGCGCGGACGACCAATAGGACAATCATGGCCCGCATCCTGCTTGCCGAGGACGACGACAACGTCCGCCAGTTCGTTTCGCGTGCGCTCGAGCATTCGGGCCATGAGGTGCTGGCGGCCGAGGACGGGGGCATCGCCGCCGAACTCGCCGAGGCGGAGCGCGGGGCGTTCGACCTGCTGCTCTCCGACATCAAGATGCCGGTCATGGACGGCATCGCGCTGGCGCTACAGGTGGGGGCCACCTACCCGGACATGACCATCGTGCTGATGACGGGCTTCGCCGACCAGCGCGAGCGGGCGCATGGGCTCGACGCCCTGGTCTATGACGTGATCCCCAAGCCGTTCACGCTCGCCGAGCTGCTCGCCAAGGTCACGGACGCGCTCGAGGGCAGGCCAGTCGAGATCGTCTCGCTGGCGAGCCAGGCGCAGAAGCATTAGGCAGCGATCGTCAAACCGGATTCCCGCCTGCGCGGGAATGACGGCGAAGTAGGGGACGGGGCGGCGAGGCTGGTGATCTTTCTCACAGCCAGTCCGGCACGCTGTCGAGCGCGACCAGTTCCTCGATCGATTTGCGGGGGCGGATGACGTGCCAGCGGTTGCCGTCGACCAGCACTTCGGGCACCAGGGGCCGCGAATTATAGGTCGAGGCCATGACGGCGCCATAGGCGCCGGCGGTCATGACGGCGAGGAGGTCGCCTTCGGCGACGCCCGGCAGGCGGCGGCCGAGTGCGAGATAATCGCCCGTTTCGCAGACCGGACCCACTACGTCGGCGGTGATGGCGGGACGGTTCGAGTGAACCACCGGCTGGATGTCGTGGTGCGCCTCGTAGAGGGTGGGGCGGATGAGGTCGTTCATGGCCGCGTCGACGATGACGAAGGTCTTGCCGCCGGGCAGCTCCGGCGTCTTCACATATTCGACCCTGGTGACCAATATGCCGGCATTGCCGGCGATGAGCCGGCCCGGCTCCAGCACCAGCTCGGCATTAAGGCCGCCGAGATGGCGCTTGACGATATTGGCGTAGGCCACGGGGTCGGGCGGGGCGGCTTCCTCGAGGCGGTAGGGGATGCCGAGCCCGCCGCCCGCATCGACATGGCGGATATCGTGGCCATCGGCCCGCAATGCCCGGACGAGTTCGGCCAGCCGGGCGAACGCCGCATCGAACGGGCCCATATTGGTGATCTGGCTGCCGATATGCATATCGACGCCGACCGCCTCGACAGCCGGCAGCTCCTTGATGCGCCGATAGACGGCAATCGCCCGCTCATAGGGGATGCCGAACTTGTTCTCCGACTTGCCGGTCGAGATCTTGGCATGGGTTTCGGCGTCGATATCGGGATTGATGCGGACCGAAACGGGGGCGAGCTTGCCCATCTCGCCGGCGATGTCGTTCAGCCGCTCGAGTTCGGGCTCGGATTCGAGGTTGAAGCACTTGATGCCGAGCGCCAGGGCGCGGCGCATCTCGGCGACCGTCTTGCCGACGCCGGAAAAGACGATGCGGCCGGCTGGAATGCCGGCGGCCATGGCGCGCTCCAGCTCGCCGCCCGACACCACGTCGGCACCGGCGCCCTCCTTGGCCAGAAGGGTGAGCACCGCCTGGTTGGACAGCGCCTTCATGGCATAGGCCACGAGCAACTGCTGGCCGGCGAAAGCCTCCCGCAGCACGCGGACGTGCCGGCGAAGCGTTGCCGCCGAATAGGCGTAGAAGGGCGTGCCGACCGTCCCGGCCAGCGCCGACAGGTCGACCTCTTCGGCAAACAGCCTGCCGTCGCGATAATTGAAATGGTGAACCAAGACCCGGCCCCGATTTTGTCGGCACCACCTCTAGAGCCTTTCACGTTCCGATGGAATCGGAAGGTGAGCTCCAGGGCCTTGGCTTGTCGCGTTTCAGGACCGCAGGCGCGGCATGCGCTTTCCGAGCGTGCGGGCGCGGCTCAGGCCTGCAGGTCCGGCGGGGCCTTGCCCACGACCATTACGGCGGCGAGGCACCCATCCTCGAACAGGGCGACATTGATCATGCCGGCGTCGCGGAAGACGATGCCCTTGAGCTTGGTTTTGTCGGCTCCATCGGGGGCGCGCATCACGATCCAGTCGCCGGCCGAGCTCAGCACGGTTTCAAACGCGGCGGGGGCGAGGCAGTCTTTCTCGGGAATAGCGGGCTTTCCGGGTGCCGATGGCGAAGATGCTGCAAGCGAGGGCAGAATGGTCGCGGCCAGCGCCAACGGCGCCAGCAATAGCGGCTTTAGCGTTGTCATGATTTCAGCCTTTCACAAGTCGAAACAGCCGCGGCATTACCGTATCGGTAAGGGCGGGGTCGGCAAGAACAACGCATATTTTCTGAAGGCGATCCCGGATTTTTTCTATCCGGGCGCCGTCAATTCGATCACGCTTGCGACAAATATTATCAGGTTTGGGAGGGGAAAGGCGAACCCAGCGATTCTTCGATCTCGACGGCGACCATCTCCTGCAGCCGCCAGAGATGCGGATCGTGAATACCCAGATTTTCGAGATGGGTGATGGTGTTGAACAGGTATTCGGCCATCGAGCCGCGCGCCCCGACCGCCTTGGCGAGCACGCTGGCGATTTCCTGCTCGGAGAGCCCCGAGACATAGCGGCCGGAATGGCGGTCGACGCAGAAGGTCAGGGCCCGCAACCGCCGCTCGCCGGCCACCACATCGACCCAGCGCGGCGGGAAGGCGGTGGGCTTCCAGCCCATTTCCCGCTCCAGCAGCTTATGCAGGTTTGCCTCGAGCGCGTCCGGGGGGAAGCGATAGGCGACCCCCTTGCAGGCGCCGCCCCGGTCGAGCGCCAGCATCAGGCCGGGATTGGCCTCCGAGCCGCGGAAGCGCGTGTTCCAGCCCAGGCAGAAGGCGCGGTGCCAGCCGCGCACCACGCCGGTACGGATTTCGACGAAGTCGCAGGCCGGCTTCCAGATCAGCGACCCATAGGCGAAAAACCAGATGTCGGCGGGGTCGGGGCCGGTACCGAGCAGCCGCGCAATGGCCTCGGCATAGTCGTCCTCGGTCATCTTCTCGCTGCCGGGGGGCGGGTTGGCATCGTCGGAAATCGGCATGCCGCGATGCACCAGTTCTACGTGCTCGGCGGTCAGCCGCATGTTTCTGTTTCTGGTGACCCGCTGCGGCGCAGTTGATTCCATAGGCGAACCCGGACCCTTTTACTGCATTTGCGGTGGCTGCCGGGCAAAAGGCAACAGCGTTTCCGACGGGGCGCCATGCGCCGGCTGCAGGCCGGCCGAGGGCGGTCAGGCTTCGATGCCGCCGTCGCCGTGCCCGCCCTGCGGCCTGACCTTGCGCGGTTCGACCTTTTCGCCGGTCAGGAGCTCCTTCCAGCGCGCGGCCTGGGCCAGCACATTGCCGGGGGCGGTACCGCCATAGGAATTCCGGGCGCGCACCGAGGCTTCGACCGAAAGCACCTTATAGATGCGGCTGTCGATGCGCTGGTCGATGGCCTTGAAGTCGTCGATGGTCAGCCCATCGAGCGTGGTGTTGCGCTGCTCGGCGAGCGCCACGGCGCGGCCGGTGATGTGGTGCGCCTCGCGGAAGGGGATGCCGGCCTCGCGCACCAGCCAGTCGGCGAGATCGGTGGCCGTCGAGAAGCCGGCGGCGGCGGAGGCGCGCATGCGTTCGCGGTTTGGGACCATGTCGCCCACCATGCCGGTCATGGCGGCCAGCGCCAGGGAAAGCGAGTCGAAGGCGTCGAAGGCGACTTCCTTGTCTTCCTGCATGTCCTTTGAATAGGCGAGGGGCAGGCCCTTCATCACCACGGTCAATGAGGTCAGCGCGCCGAGGATGCGGCCGATCTTGGCGCGCACCAGTTCGGCGGCGTCGGGATTGCGCTTCTGCGGCATGATGGAGGAGCCGGTGGTGAAGCGGTCGGAAAGCCTGACGAAGCCGAACTGCGCCGAATTCCAGATCACCATTTCCTCGGCGAAGCGGGAGAGGTGCATGGCGCAGATGGCGCAGGCCGAAAGCGTCTCGAGCACGAAATCGCGGTCCGAGACGGCGTCGAGCGAATTGGCGGTCGGGCGGTCGAAGCCCAGCGCCGTGGCGGTCATTTCCCGGTCGATGGGGTAGGGCGTGCCGGCGAGGGCCGCCGAGCCGAGCGGGCTTTCGTTGAGCCGGGCGCGGGCATCGCGCAGGCGGCCGGCGTCGCGGCCGAGCATTTCGACATAGGCGAGCAGGTGATGGCCGAAGGTTACCGGCTGGGCATTCTGCAGATGGGTGAAGCCGGGCATGACGGTTTCGGCTTCCGCCTCGGCGCGATCGACGAGCGCCAGCTGCAGCGTCGCGATCTGGGCGAGAAAGGTATCGATGACGTCGCGGACATAGAGCTTGAAATCGGTGGCGATCTGGTCGTTGCGCGAGCGGGCCGTGTGGAGGCGACCGGCGGGCTCGCCGATCAGCTCCCGGAGCCGGTTCTCGACATTCATATGAATGTCCTCGAGGGCGCGCGAAAACGTGAAGTCGCTGCGGTCGATTTCGCTCCTAACCTGTTCTAGACCCGTGAGGATCGCGTCGCGGTCGGCTTCCGTGAGGATGCCGGTTTCGGCCAGCATGCGGGCATGCGCGACTGAACCGGCGATGTCCTGCCGGTACAGGCGCTGGTCAAAGCCGATCGAGGCGTTGATCTCCTCCATGATGGCGTCCGGGCCGGCAGAAAAACGGCCGCCCCACATGCGATTGCTCATCGGGAATCCTTCTCGCGCGATTGGAGAGTCAATGACCGAACAAGAGCCGGAAAAGCCGGTCCGCAGGGTACCGCGCCTTGCTGCCCTGGCAGTGCTCGTTATTGCGGCGGTAGCTATAGCGGGGGGCTATTACCTTAGCAATCCTGCGCCCTCCGGGCCGCCCGGCTGCGCGCCTTCGGCGGCCTCCGTCGCGGCGATCGACAAGGCGGCGTTCGGCAGCCTCGCTGCGGTCACGGTGACGCCGGAGAGCCATAATTATGCGGGGCTCACCTTTGAGGACGAGACGGGCAAGCCGGCCAAGCTCTCCGATTTTGCCGGCAAGACGCTGCTGGTCAATTTCTGGGCCAGCTGGTGCGTGCCCTGCCGGGCGGAGATGCCGGCGCTGGCCAATGTGGCGAAGAAGTTCGACGGGCCGGATTTCATGGTGGTGCCGATCAATCTCGATATCGGGGAGGAGGGCATCGGCAAGGCGAAGAAGTTCCTCGCCGACAACAACATCACCGGCCTGCCGCTCTATGCCGATCCCTCGCTCAAGGCGCTCGATACGCTGAAGGATTCGGGTGCGGGGCTGGGCCTGCCGACGACCCTGCTGCTCGACCGCAAGGCCTGCGAGGTCGCGGTGCTGCAGGGACCGGCCGAGTGGGACGGCAATGACGGCGAGAATGTCGTCAAGGCGCTGGCGGCGGTGAAGGGGTAGCCCTTCGCGGTCGCCGGGGACGGGAGCCGGATAGCGGGAATTCGGCAGGCCGGGATAGGTGCGGGGCGGCAAAGGCCCCCTCACCCGGCGCTGCGCGCCGACCTCTCCCCCAGAGGGAGAGGTGAAAGGCGGCGATGCCGCGGCCTTCACTCCTCGGGAGAGGCGCTGCCCCCTTCACCTCTCCCTTGGGGGAGAGGTCGGATGCGCGAGCATCCGGGTGAGGGGGCCTTCGGAACAGGCCACCCGTCACGCAAAAGTGGCGACGCGGCGCGAGGATCAGGCGGTTTTGTCGACCAGACGGCCGGTGCTCGGTGCAGCCGGCGCTTGGGGCGTGGGAAGCAGCATGTTCATGGCTTTCTTCTGCATATCGAACTGCTTGCGCAGCAGGGCGAACTGGGCATCCATGCGAACGCTCGCGGTGTTCATGCTGACGATGCTGGCGGCGAGGGCAACGGGGTCCATGGGCGGAACCTAGCCGGGTGAGGTAAAGAAAGCCTTGTGCTAGGGGCCGATCCATCTAGGTCGAGCATCAAACCCGGCGTCATTCCCGCGAAAGCGGGAATCTTGGTTTTGGCCGCAAGCTCCGAACCGGGGAGGACAGGGGGATTCCCGCTTTCGCGGGCATGGCGCCGGCGACGCGGCGCGGCCGCCGGCGTGAGGGGGTGGCCGCCGGCGACGCGCGATGGCCAGCCGGTCAGGCGCTGCCAGCGAAGCGACCGGGGGTCCAGAGCACGTCGCGGGTGCCGTTGGCGTTGGCGATGCGGGCGAGGACGAAGAGCAGATCCGAGAGGCGGTTGAGGTAGCGCACGGCCTCCGGGTTGGTCTCCGGCTCGGCGGCGGCGAGGGCGACAACCAGCCGTTCGGCCCGGCGCGTCACGGTCCGGGCGAGGTGCAGGGCGGCGGCGAGCGGCGTGCCGCCGGGGAGCACGAAGCTGGTCAGCGGCTGAAGGCTCTCATTGTAATGGTCGATCTCTTTTTCCAGCCATTCGGTCTGGGCGGCGGTGATGCGCAGCGAGGCGCGCGCCGCGCCGGGATCGTCGGCGCCGGGCGTGGCGAGGTCGGAGCCCAGGTCGAACAGATCGTTCTGGATGCGGGCGAGGACGTTATCGACCTTGGGCATGCCACCCGAGGAGAGCCGCGCCATGCCGACGGCGGAATTGGCTTCGTCGACCGTGCCGAAGGCTTCGATCCGGAGATCATCCTTGCGGCGCCGAGGCCCGCGAACGAGGCCGGTCGTGCCGTCGTCGCCGGTCTTGGTGTAGATGCGGTTGAGCTTGACCATGTCAGGTGGGGTGGTTGCCGTTGCCGAAGAGATAGAGCGCCAGCAGCAGCAGGGCCAGCGCCACCGCCTGGCCGATGACGCGGGCGCGCATCAGCTTCTGGCTGGTATTGCCGCTGCCGCCGCGCACCATGTTCCATAGCCCCATCAGCAGGATGACGACCACGCCGGCCATGACGAGGCCGATCAGGATGTTGAGCACGAGTTGCATGGCGCGTCAGTCTTTCGGGGTGGAATCGATATAGGCCGAGAGCTGCTCGGCGAGGGCGTCGAAGATGGCACGAATTCGCCGGCTGGTGAACAGTTCCCGATGCGTGGTGAGCCAGACTTCAAGCGGCGGGAAGGAGGTCTGGGGCAAAAGCCGCACCATGCCGGGGGTGCGCGCGACCAGCGGCGCCTGGGCGAAGCCGATGCCGAGGCCGGCCTTGAGCAGTTCCCACATGGCGGTCTGGCTGTCCGTGCGGGTGTTGAAATCCTCGCGTCCCATGCTGAGGCCCATGGCGCGGGCGCCTGCCACCAGCAGATCGTCGCGGTCGAAGCCGATGAGGTCGTGCCCGGCCAATTCCTCCATCGAGGTGGGTGTGCCGCGGCGCGCCAGATAGCTGTCGCGGGCGCAGGCGTGCATTGGAATGAGGCCGAGCTTTCTGGTGACCAGTTCCAGCTGGGTGGGGCGGAACATGCGGACGGCGATGTCGGCCTCGCGCAGCAGCAGGTTTTCGGCAGAATCCGAGGGGACGATCTCGAGCGCGATCGCTGGGTGGCGCTCGCGGATCGCGGCGAGCATTTGCGGCAGGGCGTAGTTGGAGATCACCGTCGAGGCCGTGATGCGGACGGTGCCGGCGAGGGTGGCGCTGGAGCCCTCCGCCATCAGCTCGGCCTCGGCGAGGGCGCGCTGCGCCGCGGCGACCGGCTCGAACAGGCGCAGCGCCGTGTCGGTCGGCCGGAAGCCCTGCAGCGTCCGGTCGAAGAGCGGCATGCCGAGCGCCGCCTCCAGCGCCTCGATGTGGCGCCCGAGCGTGGGCTGGCTGAGGCCGAGCTTGCGCGCTGCGGCGGAGAGCGAGCCCGCCTCGACCACGGCGCCGAAGCTGCGCCAGAGCGACCATTCGGGCGATCTATCCATCGGCGGGTCTATTCATTCGTGAATGGCGTTTCTACGAAAATGGCGAATGTCGCTATAATCATGCATGGCCTAGCTTCATGCCGTCAAGCCACAGGAGACGGAAATGAGCAAGGACAGGACGGTTACGGTGCTGGGGATCAACGGGCATTTCGGGCGCTTTGCGGCCCAGGCCTTCGTGAACGCCGGCTGGACGGTGCGGGGCATGGGGCGCTCCAACAAGCACGCGCTGCCGGGCGCGGAGTTCGTCAGGGGCGATGCGGAGAATGTGGCCGATATGGTCGCCGCGATCGGGGACAGCGACGTCGTGGTCTTCGCGCTGAACCTGCCCTACGACAAATGGTTCGGCGGGGCACTCGAGGCGCAGATCGCGCGCGTCATCGCAGCGATGGGCAAATCGGGGCGGACGCTGCTCTATCCCGGCAGCATCTATAATTACGCGGCTTCCCTCCGGCAGGTGACGCCCGACGCGCCCGAACACCCGGCGCGGCCGCGCGGCGTGCTGCGGATGCGCTGCGAGGCCATGTTCCGCGAGGCGGCGGAGCGCGGCGACATGCAGGTGATCGTGCTCCGTGCCGGCGATTTCTTCGGGCCGGGCGTTTCGGGCTGGTTCGACCAGGGCATTTTGGCGCAGAAGGGCCGGATCGCGCTGCCCTCGGCGCCCTCGATCGGACATAGCTGGGCCTATCTGCCCGATCTCGGGCGGGCTTTTGTCAAGCTCGCGGAGCGGCGGGACGAGTTCGGGGCGTTCGAGCGCTTCCACTTCGCCGGGCACTTCGTCACCTCGGGCGAAATGGCGGCGGCGGTGCAGCGCATATCGCCCAGGCCGCTCAAAGTCGGCGCCTTCCCTTGGGCGATGCTGCGCGTCATCGGGCTGTTCAACCCGGTGATGCGGGAGATCGGCAAGATGCGCTACCTCTGGGATAATCCGATGCGGCTCATGGATGAGCGGCTGGACCGCATTCTGGGGCCGGATTTCGGCACGCCTTATGACGAGGCGATCAAGGCCGCCGTCGGGCCGCTGCTGGCGAAGTAAGGCAAACGGAGATTCCCGCTTTCGCGGGAATGACGGTGGTGGAATTTGGCGGGGCGTGCCACATCGTCCCCTCGCCCCTCTGGGGAGAGGGACAGGGTGAGGGGTTCGCGCGTCGTGCCGGTTGTTACCCCTCACCGGCCTGCCGGGCACCCTCTCCCCAGAGGGGCGAGGGCTCTGTTGCTCATCCCCTCAGAGGAATCCCAGCTCCCGCCGGACGTCCTCCGGCGTCCAGCCCTCCGCCCGCAAGTCGCGCAGGCTTTTCGAGCCGCGCGATTTGGCGAGCTTCCTCCCGTCCGCGTCGAGGATCAGCTTGTGGAAGGTATAAACGGGGGAGGGCAGGCCGAGGAGGAATTGCAGCAGGACATGGATGTCGGTCGCCGCTTCCATGTCGCGCCCGCGGGTGACGTTGGTGATGCCCTGGGCGGCGTCGTCGACGACCACGCTCAGATGGTAGCTGGTCGGGGTTTCCTTGCGCTGCAGCACGAAATCGCCCCAGCGCTCCGGCCGGGCGTAGCGGATCTGCGGGCGGTCGCGCGGCGTCGGCTGGGCGACGGTAAAGGTCAGGAAGCCGGTCATGGCCAGCGCCTTCCCGGTATCGAGCCGGTATTGCACCGGGTCGCCGCGCTCGAGCCGGCGCGCGATGGCGGCACGGCTCAGGTGCCGGCAGGTGCCGGCATAGAGCGGAGCCCCGTCGGGGTCCGTGCCGGTGGCGGCGGCCGCGATTTCGGTCCGCGAGCAGAAACAGGGATAGATGAGGCCGAGCCGGTCGAGTTGGCGCGCCTTCTCGACATAGAGCGGGAAGCGCTCGGACTGGCGCAGCACCGGCTCCGGCCAAAAGAGGCCGAGCCAATGCAAATCCTCAAAGATCGCGTCGGCGAATTCGGGTCGACAGCGCGTGGGGTCCGTGTCTTCCAGCCGGAGCAGGAAAGCGCCGCCGAGTTCGCGCGCCCAGAACTCGGTGAACAGGGCCGAAAAGGCGTGACCCAGATGCAGATAGCCATTGGGGCTTGGCGCAAAGCGCAGGATCGGATTGTCTGGCATCATGTCTCCCGAGCCCCTTTCCGCTAGCACGACCGCCGAGGCGCTCAAAGCCCGGCTGGATACGCCCGAACTGCTGGCCGCGCATCTCAGTGCGCTGACCGTGCTCGATCCGCGCCTTGCGCCGATCCTCGACCGGGCCGCGCCGATTTCGCTCCGCACCGGGCAGAAGGGCTTTGCCGGCATGGCGCGGGTGATCTGCGGGCAGCAATTGTCCACGGCCAGCGCCGCCGCCATCTGGGCGCGGGTCAGCGCGCTGCCCGGTGCCGCCGAGCCGGCGGGTTTCCTCGCGCTCGACGATGCGACGCTGCGGGCGGCGGGGCTGTCGCGCGCCAAGGTGGTGTCGATGCGGGCGGCGGCCGAGGCGGTGCTCGCCGGTACACTCGACTTCGCGGCCGTGGAGGACCTGCCGGCCGAGGCGGCGATCGCGCACCTCACCGCGGTCAAGGGCGTGGGGCCGTGGACGGCTGAGCTCTATCTGCTGTTCAGCGTCGGCCATCCCGACATTTTTCCGGCCGGCGATCTGGCGCTCAAGAAGGCGGTAAAGGACGGGCTCGGTCTCGAGGTGCTGCCCTCGACCAAGGCGCTGGTGGAAATCGCCAGGGCCTGGTCGCCGCATCGCGGTGCCGCCGCCCTGCTGTTCTGGCGCTATTTCCGGGTTCTCAACAATCGCGAAGGGGTTGCCGCATGACCGAAACGCTGTCGGGGCCGATGGTGGCGCCCAAATCGGGCGCGATGCCGAAACAGGTCGTGGTGCTGCTGCATGGCTATGGCTCGGACGGAAGGGACCTGATCGGGCTTGCCGGCTATTGGCGCGACATCTTGCCCGAGGCGCTGTTCGTATCGCCCAATGCACCCTGGCCCTGCGACGCCTTCGCGGCGGGCTTTCAATGGTTTCCGGTCGATCCCGACCGGCCGGGCTTCCGGCTCGAGGGTGTTGCCGCGGCGCGGCCGGTACTGCTCAAATTCCTCGAAGACCTCTGGGCGCAGACAGGGCTCGGGCCGGCCGACACGATCCTCGCGGGCTTCAGCCAGGGCGCGATGATGGCGCTCAACGTCGGTCTGACGCTCGACAGGGCCGTATTGGGGATCATCGGCTTTTCCGGCGCGCTGATCGTGCCGCCGGGCTGGCTGGAGGAGGCGGGGCCCAAGCCGCCGGTCGCCATCATCCATGGCGATGCCGACACGGTGGTCGACCCCGAACTCGGCCAACAGGCCGTGGCGCTGCTCAAAGCCAAGGGCATCGAGGTCGCCTATCATGTCGATCCGGGGAGCGGCCACACCATTGCGCCGGCGGGCCTCGCCTTCGCCAGCGGCTTTATCGAGGGCCTGTTGCATGCCGGTAAGCCCGTGACATGAAAGCTTTCCCCGCTCTTCACAGCCCTGTCACACTGGGCTTACACTATGAGGCATGGACGCTAGCGATTCCCATTCTGGGGGACTCAAGTGACCGTTCACGTGTCGCCGGAGTCCTGTCCCGCTCTCGTGCTGAACGCTGATTATCGGCCGCTCAGCTATTATCCCTTGTCCTTATGGTCGTGGCAGGACGCCATCAAGGCGGTGTGCCTCGACCGGGTGAACATCGTTTCGAGCTATGACCGGGTGATCAAGAGCCCGAGCCTCGAAATGTTCCTGCCGAGCGTGGTGTCGCTCAAGGACTATGTGAAGCCGGCGCGGCATCCCGCCTTCACGCGCTTCAATGTGTTCCTCAGGGACAAGTTCAGCTGCCAGTATTGCGGCAGCCGCGACGACCTCACCTTCGACCATGTGATCCCGCGCTCGAAGGGCGGGCGGACGACGTGGGAGAATGTCGTCACCGCCTGCGCGCCCTGCAATCTCAGGAAGTCGGACCGGCTGCCGCGGGAGATCAAGATGTTCCCGATGCAGGCGCCCTATCAGCCGACGGTGCACGATCTGCACAATAACGGCCGGGCCTTCCCGCCCAACCACCTGCATGAAAGCTGGCTCGACTATCTCTACTGGGATATCGAGCTCGAGCCGTAGCCCAGGCCGCCCCGTCAGGCCGCGACGGCGCTGCGGCTGCGGCCGCGCCGGTACTGGTCGATGAGCGCAATGGCGATCAGCACGACCATGACCAGCGAAACCAGCGCGTTGTAGCCGGCGAGGCTGATGCCGAGGAACGACCATTGCACCTGGTCGCACTGGACGATCTTCACGGCGTTGAGATTGTTGAGCTGGTTGAGATCGAGGCTGGTGCCATTGCCGGTGCAGGCTGTGGGGCCGGGCCAGAACTTCCATTCGACGCCGGCATGGAAGACGCCGAGATAGATGCTCCAGACGAAGATCGCCCCGACAATCAGCATGGCGATATACCAGACGGTGAGCGGCAGGCGGTTCCAGAGCAGCAGGACGACGGCAAGGATCGGCAGGCCCCAGTAATAGGGCACGCGCTCGCCGAGGCAGAGTTCGCAAGGCACCAGCCCGCCCCAGATCTGGGACGCCCAGGCGGCGAGGATGGTGAGCAGGCCGATGACGAAGGCGAGCAGCGCTGCCTTTTTGTCGAGAGCGGAGAAAAGCGTGCCGGCCATGCTGCCTGTTCCTTGTCGAAGCTCCCGAGCGGGTTAGTCGAGGGACAGCGCGGCGTCAATCGAGGCGCGGCGAATGCACCATCAAGTGGCGGTGAACGTTTTCTGTTGTTCGCCGGTGTCAGGCGTAGGGTGCCAGCCCGAGCCTTTGCATGATCGCCATGGCGTTGCGGGGGGCGTGGACTTTGTCGGTCGAGACGAAATAGGCGAAGACATCGCGCGGCTTTCCGTCACTGGCCGCGCCGCCGATAAAGCGGCCCTCGGGCAGGTCGGCGCCTTC
>DASZUI010000143.1:0-9337 GCA_035547675.1 Devosia sp. | reverse complement strand
GGCCGGCCGGTGATCGAAATTGTCGAGGGCGACGCCGCGCCAATCGTCATAGTGCTGCTCGCCCGGCATCGCGATCCGGCCACGCAGCGCCGAGGCCAGCATCCTGATCTGGTCCTCGATGGGAAAACGCTTGTCCATTTTCGATAAAGCTCGCTTGCATTGCTGTTGTGGGCGGGCCGTCTAGGGGGGAGGCCGTGAACGGTCGCTGAACGCAGCGGTCAGCATTCCCGAACGGCAATTGTCGCCTCGATCGTCGGCAAGGAGGCCAATCCGAACGCCGCCGCCCATGCCGCCGCCAAGAGGCGCTCCTCGACGAGCCGAAGCCGGAATTCATCGGCTACATGCTCTCCCGCATCCCGTGCGGCCGCTTCGTCGAGGTGGACGAGGTCCGCCAGCATGGCTGTCTGGCTGGTGAGCAAGGAGAGCAGTTCTACGACCGCCTCCATCTTCGACCTGAGCGGCGGAAGGGCAGGGTACTGAGTGATGGCAAAGGCCCCCTCACCCGGCCTTCGGCCGACTTCTCCCCCAAAGGGAGAGGTGATCGGGTCCATGGCTTTGCCAGTTCTTCACCTCTCCCTTGGGGGAGAAGTCGCCGCGCAGCGGTGGGTGAGGGGCCTTTCACCTCGGCTGACGAAGAGATCGCCACACCGTGGCGGATATGGAGCCTCTCACCTCTCCCTCGGGGAGAAGTCGGCCCGAACGGGCCAGCTGAGGGGACCTTCCCCAAACCTAGAGCACGCGAGCTCTAAATTCTTGACTTGTCGCGTTTTCGAACCGGAAAAGTGGAACCACTTTTCCTGAAAACGCTCTAGTAGGTCGCCCGCCCGCCGCTCAGGTCGAACACCGCCGCCGTGGTGAAGGAATTTTCCTCGGTGGCGAGCCAGGTGATCATCGAGGCCGCCTCGTCGAGCTCGAGCATGCGGCCGCGCGGCACCTTGGAGAGAATCATCTTGATGAATTCGGGGTCCTGGCTGAGGCCCATCGTGGTCGCGGCGACCGCCGGCGTCACGCAGTTGACGGCGATATTGTTCTTGGCCAGTTCCTTGCCCATGGACTTGGTCAGCGCGATCACGCCCGCCTTGGTCGAGGAATAGGCCGGCGCGCCGGGATTGCCTTCCTTGCCGGCGACCGAGGCGATGTTGACGATGCGCCCGTAATTGGCGGCGAGCATATGCGGCACCACCGTCCGGCACACATAGAACGTGCCGACGAGCCCCACATGCACCACATCCTCGAAGGCCTTGGCCGGATATTCCCAGGTATTGGCGTTGGGCCCGACGATCGCGGCGTTGTTGATGAGCACGTCGATCTGGCCGAAGCGGTCGAGCACCGCCTTCGTCGCGGCCTCGACCGAGTCCAGCTGGCCGATATCGGCCGAAACCGTCTGTACTGCGCCGTCCTTGCCATATTTGGCGTCGAGCGCGTCGAGCAGCTTCTGGTCGCGGTCCCAGAGCGAAACCCGGGCGCCGCTGTCGAGCATGCGTTCGGCGACGCGAAGGCCGATACCCTGGCCGCCTCCGGTGATGATGGCGACGCGGCCGCTGAGGTCGTAACGGTTCATGGGGGAAGGTCCGTTCGGAAAGGGAAACGGGCGCCGGCCGAACCGGCGCCCAGCAGAATGGCGGATCAGAAGTTGAACTGGTCGATATTGCTGGCGTCGAACGTGGTGAGTTCCGCCTGCGTATTCATGACGTTCTTGTCGAGGATGGTGATCGTGCCGAGCTTGGGCACATCGAACTTCTGGCCCACCTCGTTCTTGATCGTGCCCTTGGCGAGGCCGTCGGCGAAATAGGCGGCGAGCCAGCCTTCATTGTAGGGCGACCAGAGCTGGAAGGCCTTGACCGTGCCGTCCTTGATGAAGTCGCGCATCTCGCTCGGCAGGCCGAGGCCGGTCAGGTGCACCTTGTCGGCAATGCCGCGCTGCTGGATCACCTGCGCCGCCGCCGCGACGCCCACCGTGGTCGGGGAGATCACGCCGACCAGATTGGGATAGTTGGAGAGCAGCGCCTCCATTTCCGTGGTCGACTTCTCGGGCTGGTCGTCGCCATAGACGGTGGTGACCAGGTGCATGTCCTTGTATTTCGGGTTCTCGGCCAGCGTCTTCTTCATCGCCGCGATCCAGGTGTTCTGGTCGGGGGCCTCGGTGGTGGCCGAAAG
Source organism: Devosia sp. (assembly GCA_035547675.1). Classification (GTDB taxonomy): domain Bacteria; phylum Pseudomonadota; class Alphaproteobacteria; order Rhizobiales; family Devosiaceae; genus DASZTU01. The sequence goes on along the minus strand of DASZUI010000143.1, from coordinate 7,180 downwards.
AATGGCGATGTCGCCCTTGTAGCCGATGAGCGAACCCATCAGCTCGACCTGGTCCGGCCCGGTCTTGGTGAAGTCGACCGGCAGGATATTGGCGTCGCGGTGGCTCTCATTGCCCACGATGTCGCCGTTCACGGTGAGCACCAGGATGTGCTTGGCGCGCGCCTCGTCGAACACCTGGTCGAGCGCGTCGGGGCTGTTGGGCGCCACGGCGATGACGTTCACGCCGCGCTGGATCTGCGCCTCGATGATCGGGATCTGCGAGGTCGCGTCCGCCGTCGCCGGCGCGACGAACTGGAAGTCGCAGCCGATCTGCTTGCAGGCGTCCTGGAATCCGCCGGTAATGCTGTCGAAATAGGGATTGCCGGTATTCTTGCCGACATAGACGATCTTGATGGCGTCGGCCGCCATGGCGCCCGTGGCCATGACGACGCCGAGGGCGAGCCCGGCGAACAGAGATGTCTTCAACACTGCTTCCTCCTGATGTTGCCGTTGACCGGCGTTCCCCCCGTCACCTCTGGGTGCGGGAATAGATGAAATTGGTGGCGATGATGGCGACGATCAGCAGCACGCCCAGCACGCACAGCTGCGTCGCCGGCAGCAGATTGGCCGTCGTCATGCCCGTGGAGATCACCGACAGCAGCCAGGCGGCGAGAAAGGTGCCGAGGATCGAGCCGCGCCCGCCGAAGATGTAGGTGCCCCCCAGCATGGCCATGAGCACCATCTGCAATTCGCCGCCATTGCCGAGATCGTAGCGCACCGAGCCCAGCCGCGACGCGGTGATGAGCCCCGCGACGGCGCTGGCAAAGCCCATGGCGATGAACAGGGCGAATTTGATGCGCTTGGCGCGGATGCCGGCGTGTTCGGCCGCAATCTCATTGGTGCCGATCTGGTAGATCTGCCGGCCCCATATCGTCATGCCGAGCACGACGCCGAGACAGATCGACACCAGCACGAACAGCAGGTCGGGCGCCGGAATGCCGGCGATCAGCCATTGGTCGACGCCGATGAAATATTGCGGCAGCCGGATGGATTCGTCGCCGGCGATGATCTGCGCGATGCCCCGGTAGAGCGTCAGCGTGCCGATGGTGACGATGATCGAGGGCAGCTGGAAACGGATCACCATGACGGCGTTGAAGGCGCCCATCAGCAGCCCGGCCCCGATGCCGACCAGGATCGCGAGCGGCATGGGCAGGCCCGCCTGGTAGCTCCAGGCGAAAAGGCATGCCGAAAGCGCCATATTGGCGGCGGGCGACAGGTCGATCTCGCCGGCGATGATCACCATCGTCATGACCAGCGCCACCAGCGAGAATTCGGCGGTCAGCGTGAAACTGCTGAGAATATATCGAAGGTCGAGGAAATAGGGCGACAGCAGGCTCGAGACGATGAAGGCGATGACCAGCAGCACGAAGGTCATCGTCTCCGGCCGGATCAGCACCACCTGCCAGAGCGGCCGCGCCGGGACGATGTCGGTCGGGGCCGTGGCGGTGCCGGGATGTTCGGTCGTGGTCATGCGCGCGCCCTCTGCCGGGCCAGGGCGGCGATGCCGCGCTGCCGCACCGATCTGTCGATGAGGAGCGCAATGATGATGACTGCGCCATAGATCGCGCTCTGCGCCGCACCGGGAATGCTGAGCAGCGGCAGGGCTGCCGAAACACAGCCCATCAGCAGCACGCCGAGCACTACGCCCAGCACGCTGCCCACCCCGCCATTGATCGAGACGCCGCCGATCACCACGGCCGCGATCACTTGGAACTCGAAGCCGGCGCCGGTATTGGATGGGTTCACGAAGCCCCAGCGGCTGGCATAGAGCAGTCCCGAAAGCCCGGCCAGCGCGCCCGAAATGGTGAAGACCATCAGGGTCACCGCCGTCACCCTTATGCCCCTGAGCGGCGCCGCCACCGGGTTCGAGCCCAGCGCGAAAACCTGCCGCCCGACCCGCGTATGATTGGCGAACCAATAGGTGAGGAGCGCCACGCCGAGCGCGATGAAGACGATCCAGGGAATGTTGAAGGCGGGCGAGCTGGTCGACATCGCCTTGACCCCCGTCGGAATATATTGCCGGTCGATCTGCTTGGCGTTCGACACGATGAAAGTCAGCCCGCGATAGAGATTCATCGTCCCCAGCGTCACGATGATCGCCGGCAGGCGGAAAATGGTGATCAGCGCGCCATTGGCGAGCCCCAGCGCCGCCCCGACCCCGATGGCGACGAGAAAGCCCACCGGCCAGGGCACGAAGGGCATGAACTTGAACATCATGCCGATGACGATGGCGGCGAAAGCCTGTGTCGAGCCGATCGACAGGTCGACATGGCGGGCCACGATCACTAGCATCTCGCCCATCGCCCCGATCAGGATCAGCGGCACCAGCAGCAGGATGATGCGCAATTCGTCGAAGGTGAGGAAACGCGGCCGCATGATCCCGACCATGATCGCGAACAGCACGATCATCGAGAAAATGCCGGCCTCGCGGCGGGCAAAAACGGCGCGCAGCGCGTTCATGCGGCGACCTCTTCCTCGATCTTGGTGCGCGGTATGGCGGCGTGCATGATGGCCTCCTGGCTCGCTTGCTCGCGCGGAATGTCGGCGGTGAGCCGGCCTTCCGACATCACCAGCACCCGGTCGCAGAGCGCCAGCAATTCCGGCAGCTCCGAGGAAATCAGCAGCACGGCGCGGCCGGCGGCGGCGAGCTCGCCGATCATATCGTAGAACTCGGCCTTGACGCCGATATCGATGCCGCGCGTCGGCTCGTCGAGGATCAGCACGTCAGGTTCGGTGAGCAGCCAGCGCGCCAGGATGGCCTTCTGCTGGTTGCCGCCCGACAATTCCCCGATCGGCTGCCGGATCGAGGCCAGCCTGATGCGCAGCCGCCGCACCTGTTCCGAGGCCATGGCCTTTTCCACGGCGCGCCGGATCAGCCCGCCCGGCGCGATTTTCTCCGGCACGGCGGCTGAAATGTTCTGCTCGACCGGCAGCGTGCGGAAAATGCCGGCGATCGCCCGGTCCTCCGGCACGAAGGCGAGCCCGAGCCCGATCGCCTGTGACGGGCTCGAAATGCCGACGGCGCGGCCGCCGACCGTTATGGTGCCGCTTTCCGCCGGCGCCACGCCGAAGATGGCGCGCGCCACATCGGTGCGTCCCGCCCCCACCAGGCCGCCGAGCCCGACCACTTCGCCCTTGCGCACTTCGAAGGAAATGTCGGTGAAAAAGCCGGGCTTGCTCAGGTGCTCGACCTTGAGCGCCACCTCGCCGATCGTCGTGCCGTGCTTCTTCATATATTCGCGCAGCGGCCGGCCGATCATCAGGCGGACGATGTCGGCATCGCTCAGATTGCCGATTTCTTCGGTCGCGATCTTGCTGCCGTCGCGGAACACGGTCACCCGGTCGCAAAGCGCGCGCACCTCCTCCAGCCGGTGCGAGATGAAGATGATGGTCCGCCCTTCGTCGCGCAGCCGCCGCGCGATGTCGAACAGCGTCTCGGCCTCCTTCGGGGTCAGCGGCGCCGTCGGCTCGTCCATGATGATGAGCCGGCTGTCCGAGGCGAGCGCCCGGGCGATCTCCACCATCTGCTGGTCGGCAATCGAAAGCCCGCGCATCGGCTTGGTCACGTCGATCCGGACCCCGAGCAGGTCCATCAGCTCGCGCGCCTCGCGGGTCATTTCGACCCAGGGCACCCGCGCCAGCGGTGCGCCGTCGCTGCGGCCCAGCACCAGGTTTTCGGCGACCGACAGGTCGGGGAAGGAGATCGGCTCCTGGTGGATCAGTGTGATGCCGAGCTTCTGCGCCGCGATGGGCGTGGCGATGTCGACCGTTTCGCCATTCACGGCGATGCTGCCGCGCGTCGGCCGGTAAACCCCCGCCAGAATCTTGGCGAAGGTCGATTTGCCCGCCCCGTTCTCTCCCAGCAGCGCATGGATTTCCCCGCGCCTGAGGTCGAGATCGACGTCCCGCAGCACCTCGACGGCGGCGAACTGCTTGGAGATGCCGCGCGCCGAAACCAGTGGCACGACTGGCGAACCATCCGAGGGCGGGGCGGCGGGCTCGGTCATGTCAGCGCCCCGCCGGAACCGGCGAGTCCGGATCGATCAGCTTTTCCGCCTTGAGGTCGGACCAGAAGCCGGCGGGAATCGGCGCATTGAGCGAGGCGACGTTCTGCGTCAGCTCGCTTGCCTTGGCGGCGCCGGGGATCACCGACACCACGATTGGGTGGGCGAGCACGAATTGCAGCGCCGCCGCCGGCAGCGCGACATTGTGGGCCTTGCACACCGCCTCGATGCCACGCATCCGCGCCTGCACCTCGGGCGGCGCTTTGCCATAGGCGTAATGCGCGGGGCCCGCCGAGCCGGTGACGAGAATGCCCGAGGCGAAGGGCGCCCCGATGATCACCGACACGCCGCGCTTCTGCAGCGCCGCCATGCCGCGATTGAGGCTCTTCTGGTCGAGCAGCGTATAGGGCATGGCCACGAGGCAGAAGTCGAGGTCGACCATGGTCGCGGTCGTCTCCAGCGCCTCGTCATTGTTGATGCCCATGCCATAAGCCTGGATGTCGCCCGAGCGCTTCAGCTCCTCCAGCGCCTTGATGCCGCTTTCGACGAGCTGCTTCTCGTAGCCGGGGTTCTTGTCGCCGTGAAAGCCGCGGTCGAGGTCATGGATCACCAGCGCATCGACCGTGTCGATGGCGAGCCGCTGTAAGGCCTGCGCATAGGAGCGCATGATGCCGTCATAGCTGTAGTCGAAATCGACCTCGAAATTGAGCCCGCCGACCCAGGGCCAACGGTCGAAGGTTTTCGGGTCCTTGGGCCGGAACAGCGTCCGCCCCACCTTGGTGGTGAGCTTGAATTCATCGCGCGGCCGGTTGCGCAGATAATGGCCGAGCCGGTGCTCGCTCAGCCCGCGGCCATACCAGGGGGCGGTGTCGTAATAGCGGATGCCGGCGTTCCACGCGGCCTCCAGCGTTGCCGCGACGTCAGCCTCGTCGACCCGGCCATAGAGTTCGCCGATATGGGCGCTGCCGAAGCCGAAGGCCGGCAGGCTGAGATTGGTGGAACCGACCTTTTTCGAGGCCATCGAAGCGATGGGCAACGCGCTCCCTCCCTGTAGATGCCGGCGGCTATGGGGCCGCTCTTTGCTTCATCGGCCAATAACTTGTCAGACAAGAATTAGTTTGACAAGTTTGAAAGTGCGCGGCCATTCTGCACCCGCCTGGACCGCTGCGCGACAAGACGGCGGCAGGCGAGGGAGAGCGGAAAAGCATGGAAATCGGTGGGACTTACCCGATGCTCTATGCCTTTTTCGACGAGGCCGGACGGCTTCGTCGCGACGCCGTCTCGCGGCAAATCGAGGCCGCTATCGCGAGCAATGCCGCGGGGATTGCCGTGCTCGGCCTCGGGACCGAAGCCCACAAGCTGGGCCTTGCCGAGCGCCGCGCGCTGGTCGAATGGACGCTTCAAGAGGTCGCCGGCCGCCGCCCGGTCGCGGTGACCGTCGGTGACGGCAATGTCCCCGACATGATCGAAAGCGCCCGCTTCGCCGAACGCGCCGGCGCCGCCTGGCTGATCCTGCAGCCGCCCCGCCCGCCGGCCTCCGCCGCCGACCTCACCGGCTTTTTCGGCGCCGTCGCCGATGCCGTGGACTGTCCGGTGGGCATCCAGAACGCGCCGGAATTTTTAGGGCTGGGTCTCGCGCCCGCCGACCTTCTCGAACTCCATCGCCGCCACCCCAACGTGACCGTCGTCAAAGCCGAGACCACCGCCGTCGGCGTCGCCCGCGTGATCGAGCAATTGGCCGGCACCTTCAGCGTCTTCAACGGCCGCGGCGGATTGGAACTGACCGACAATTATCGCGCCGGCGTCGACGGCATGATTCCGGGCACCGAAACCGTCGATTTCCAGGTCAGGATCGAAGCCGCCATGCGCGCCGGCGACGAAGGCGCCGCCGAAGCCCTCTATCGCCTGGTCCTGCCGGCCCTCTGCTTTGCCATGCAGGGGCTGGCGCAACTGGTGCTCTACGGCAAGCTGATCGCCGCCCTGCGGCTCGGCATCGCCCCGAGCACGGACCGCGCCCCCGCCGATTCCATCACGCCCCAGGGCCTTGCCTGGGCGAGGCGCTTCGCCGCCGAGCTCGGCCCGCTACCCGTCTGACCGGAGTTCCCATGCCCCGCATTACCGATGTGCGCACCACGATTTACGAATGGGTCGGCCCCGTAGCGCCGATGCCGCCGCATTTCTGCACCACGGCGAGCGATCTCGTCGCCGACGTGACGGGCTCGATCGCCGGTTTCCGCTTCCTCGGCTGGCTGGTGGTCGAGATCGAATGCGACGATGGCACCATCGGCATCGGCAATGCGGCGCTTTCGCCGCACGCCACCAAGACCACCATCGATACCTATCTCAAGCCGCTGCTCATCGGCACCGACCCGCTCGACAGCGAATATATCTGGCAGTCCATGTATCGCCGCACGCTGCCCTTCGGCCGCAAGGGCATCGGCATGACGGCGATCAGCGCGGTGGACCTCGCCGTCTGGGACGCCAAGGGCAAGATCCTCAAGCAGCCGGTATTCAAGCTCCTCGGCGGCCGCACCAAATCGAAAATCCCGGTCTATGCGTCGCGGCTCTATTCGCAGCCGCTCGATACGCTTTACGCCGAGGCCAAATCTTACGCCGAGCAGGGCTTCAAGGCCGTAAAACTGCGCTTTGGCTGGGGCCCCAAGGACGGCCTCGAGGGCATCAACCACAATATCGACCTCGTCCGTACCACGCGCGAGGCGGTGGGCGACAATGTCGACATCATGGCCGACGCCTATATGGGCTGGAACGTCGAATATGCGAAGCGCATGCTTCGCCTGCTCGCGCCCTTTAACATGCGCTGGGTCGAGGAGCCGGTGGTCGCCGACGATCTCGACGGCTATGCCGAGCTGCGCGCTCTCAACCTCGTCAACATCTCGGGGGGCGAGCACGAATATACCCTCTGGGGCTTCCGCCAGGCGCTCGACCGCAAGGCTTTCGACATCGCCCAGTTCGACGTCAACCGGGTCGGCGGCATCACCGCCGCCAAGAAGATCGCCGATCTCTGCGAGGCCTATGACGTGCTGGTCATCCCCCATGCCGGGCAGATGCACAATTACCACGTCACCATGTCGAGCTACGCCGCCCCGATCTCGGAATTCTTCCCCAAGGTGCCGGTC